>NZ_RZOF01000146.1:0-13672 GCF_003998955.1 Mesorhizobium sp. M4B.F.Ca.ET.017.02.2.1
GTGCGCCTGGTCAGGTGCTCCAGCAGCCCGTCCAGCTTCGTCACGGCCCTCATGCTCGCGCGATGATCCTTGCGGGCTGCCGACAGCTCCACTTTGCGTCGCTGCTCGGCCACGCCGGCCATCTTCTCGTTCTCTCGCAATTGCCCGGTTTTGCTGGCGGCGACTTCGAACCGACCCTGAAGCCGATACAGGCTGGCAGCCTTCACCGGCTGTCCGACAAGCGCACCGAACGCTGCATCTTCGGCGTCGACCGTGCGCTGAAGGTGTTCGGTGACGGCGGCCGCCGCTTCCTCGACCTCCCTCGCAGCCCGCTGCGCGGCGGCTTGCCTTCTGATCACCTCTTCCGTTGCACGCTCCTCACGGCGGCGTCTGAGGTCGCGCAGCCGGGCGATCGTGTCAGGCGCCTTCATTGGACGATCTCCCGCATGCGCTGGCGTGTCTTCTCGATGCCCTCGTGCGTGGCGGACGGTTGTCGCAGGAAGGCATTGATGGCGTCGATCTTGGCCACCGCCTCGTCCGCCACGGTATCGCTGCCCTTTTGATATTCCCCGACGCGCAGGAGAAGCTCGATGTCGGCGTAGCGGGCAAGCAGTTCTCGAAGGCGGCTCGCGTCAGCCCGGTGCGCCGGCGGCACGACGGCATCCATCAGCCGGCTTCGACTGCGCAGGACGTCGATGGCCGGGAAATGGTTGCGCTGCGCCAGCTCGTTCGACAGGAAGACATGGCCATCGAGAAGCGCCTGGATCTCCTCGGCGACCGGATCCAGCGTGCCGTCGCCTTCCAGGAGAACGCTGTAGAGGCTGGTGATGGACCCGACCCGGCCGGGCCCCGAGCGCTCGAGCAGACGCGGCAGCACCGCGAACAGCGAAGACGGAAAACCGCGCCGCGTCGGCGGCTCGCCCGAGGCCAGGCCGATCTCGCGCTGCGCGCGGGCAAACCTGGTTATGTTGTCCATCGCAAGCAGCACATGCTTGCCCTGGTCGCGAAAATACTCCGCGATGCTGGTCGCCACGTAAGCGGCCTTGACGCGCTCGATGGCAGGCCGGTCGGATGTCGCGACGACGACGATCGCCCGCTCCCGCCCTTCCGCTCCAAGCTGATGCTCAACGAATTCGCGCACCTCGCGCCCGCGTTCGCCGACAAGGGCGACCACGGCGACATCGGCGTCGGTACCGCTGACGATATCTGAAAGCAGGATCGACTTGCCGACGCCAGGCTCGCCGAAGATACCGACGCGTTGCCCGCGCGCGCAGGTGAGCAGCCCATCGAGGGCGCGGATGCCGAGCTGGATCGGCTCGGAAATCATACTGCGCTCAAGCGGAGATGGCGGATAGGCGTTGACCGGATAGCTGCCGGCAATGCCGTCCGGCGCAAGCGGCTTGCCGTCCAATGGCTCGCCGAGCGCGCTGATCACCCGGCCAAGAAGGCCGGGGCCGACGGGCACCTGCTGGTCCTTTCCGGTCGCAACGACCTCGGTCAGGCTCGAAAGGCCGGTCAGATCGCCAAGCGGAACGAGGATCGCCATCTCGTCCAGCAGGCCGACCACTTCCGCCCTGGTCGTCCTGCCTGTCCTGGGGTCGATCAGTTCGCATATCTCGCCGATCCGGGCCTCCTCCACGGTCGCGTGGATGACGGTGCCGGTGACCCTCCGCACGCGCCCTCGCCTCGGCCGGCTGGCATCGTCGCGCAGGCCGGAGCGCAGGCCGGGGATGATGGACGCCAGGCGATTTTCGATTTCGGTAGCGGGCGTCGTCATGCAACCTCCGCCCTCGACGCGATGGCGGCAGCTATGGCCTTGAGCTGCGCGTCGATGCTGGCATCGACGACGGCAAAGTCGGTCGAAACGATGCAGGCGCCGACCGCCAGCGCATCATCCGCGTCGATCTCGACGGTCATGCCCAGATCACTGTCGCGCAGGACCGCGTTCAGCTCGTCCCGGACCCTGTCGACGGAAGCGGGATGAACCCGGACCTTCAGATATTTGGCACGGCGAATTTCGGAAACCGCCTGTCTCGCGGCCCTGGCGACAAGCGTGCTGACGTCGAACTCGCCCAGCATTCGCCTGACGATTTCGATGGCCAGGCCGATGACTTCGGCCTCCAGCCCGGCGAGATAGCGATCCACCTTGACCGCTGTTTCGCCGATCAGCCGCGTGGCGTCCGCATCGCCCTGCGCCTTGCCGTCCTCATAGCCCTGCGCATATTCGGCCGCGTAGGCTCGCCGGGCGGCCTCACGCAATTGCTGCGCATCGCGCCTCGCCTCGTCGAGAAAGGCGTGCCCATCCTGCCAGGCGCGCGCTTCCGCGGCGCGCAGGATGCGCGCAGAAGGGCGCCTCGGCATGGCGTCGATCGCTTTGCCCGGTTCGATCATCTCGTCTCGCTCATCGCTCGTCGAACAATCGCCGGACCGGCAGCGGCAAATGCTTCGGCCGCCGCTGCGTCGACAGACCCGTGCGGCATCAGCTTGAGGCGAACCCGCATGCTCGTCTCGCCGGGCATCGCCTGACACCACGCGCCAAGGCAGCTCAGCCCATCGGCATAGACGCGATCATGAATATCTTCCAAGGGCTGCAAGGACTGGGTCGGACCGGCGAGATCGCGGTTGGCGACCGACAAGGCGCAGAGATCGGCGCCAAGGGCCGCCTGCAATCCGGCGGCTTCGCGTCCATCGATGACAGCGGCCAGACTGCCGGCCCAGTAGATCGCGCCCGAGCGGAGCGCAAGCTCCTCCAACTCCTCACCCGATGACAACGCGATCGCCCGATCCACCGCGTCGGCCGGCTCATCGGCCGCGGAATGGAGCCGGTAGCGCTCGAGCAGCAATTTCGACAAGCGCTCCTGCAGGCGCTGCGATCGCAGCATGCGCTCGCAGGCGGCCTCGCTTATCGTGCCGTCAAAGCATTCCGCAAGCCGGGCCGCATCCGCATAGGATGCGGGATTGGCCATGAATGCCTGCCATTCCGGGCTGGCGGTTTGCTGCGAGCCGGTCCCGGTCATGTCTTCTTCACCGGCAGAGCGGATGCGTCGAGCGCATAGACACCCGGCCGTCGATACCACTGGAGGTACGCCAGCCGGGCAGCCAGCGCGAGTATGGCCGCCGCCATGCCGTAGAACAGCCACATCGCGGCGGCGACGCTGTCCGGATGCAGCCAGAGGCCAAGGAATGTCGTGAAGCCTGCTTCGGTGCTTTCGTGCTCGGGGGCCGTCGCGGCCACCGGGATGAGCGTGACCGAGACATTGTCATAGGTCAGTCCCGCAATGCCCTTGGCCACCAGCATCTTGACCTGCGGGATCAGCTCATTCATCGGGACCGACGCGCGATGCCGGATGAAGACGGAGGCGGAAGACGGCACCAGCTGCTGTCTCAGCGGATCGTTCTCCGGCAAGACGAGATGGACGCGTGCGGAAAGCACGCCGTCGATGTCCGAGATCGTCTGCGAAAGCTCCTGGCTCAGGCCGTAGATCATGGTCGCCCGCTCTTCCACCGGCGAGGACACCAGCCCGTCTCTCTTGAACACCTCGCCGAGCGTCTGGAATTCCTGCTTGGGCAATCCGCTTTCGTCGAGGATTGCCATGGCTTCCGCGAAACGGCCCTTCTGCACGGACACCGTCATCTTGCCGTCCTTGCCGGCCTCGCGCTGGGCCGGGATCCCGCGACGCATCAGCGTGGCGACGATCTCGTTGGCCTGCTGCTGGTTGAGGTTGGAATAGAGCTCCACCGAGCACGCCTGGAGCACAAGCATGCCGATGACAACCAGCGCGACCCGGCACCGGGCGCCGCACCGATTCAAAAGCGTTGATCGCCGCGGCAAGGATAGCGTGGGCACGAACACTCCGTAGCGCTTACTGTTGCTTGATCAGCGTGCTGGTGGACGAGGTGACGGCGGTCACGCTGCTCGTCACCACCTCGAGATTGGCGGCTGCCCACATCACCGAAATCGATCGCTCGAGAAGTTGCTCGGCGTTCTTTGCCGGCGCGCTTTCGCCTTCCTTGCCCGACGGCGCCGCCTTGCCGGTGGCATCCTGCAGCGAGGCTGCTTCAGCGTTCACGGGGGCGTTCGCCTGGCCGAGAGCTTTCTGGACCTGCTGCATGGTTCCTTCAAGCGACCGAACGGCGGAACCGAACAGTGCCGACGGATCGGTGAGCGCCCCACCCCCTGCCTTCTCCGCCTCGGCCAGATAGTCGAAGAGTTGGCGCTCCACGATCGGCTCGGTGCGTTCCGCTTTGGCAGATTGTCCGCCCGCTGCCGGATTGGCGCCGGACGATGCCTGCGCCACCTGCCGACCTGCCGGCGTGGCGACATCGCCCCGGTCGGGCGTGCTGGCCTTTGCGACATCGTGCTTTTCCTGCTTGGCGCCCACCATCCGGTTGCCCGGCTGCGCTGCCGCGCCGGCGGTGATCTGCTGTTGCGAACTTATGCTGGTGGTCAAATTTGCCAGCGTTGCCTCCAGGGCTCCAATCGGCGCGATCTGCATGATCCTGGCCTCCTGTTTCAGTTCGGTGTGACGGGCACATTCTGTGTCTCCGCCAGCTTGCCGCCGCGGAAAACGCGGATCGAAACGACCTTGCCGGGCTCCCGCTTCGGGCTCGATGCGGCAGGAATTCCGAGCGTCTTCCTCACGAGTTCGACGTAGGACGGCGGCCCCGACACCGAGACGACATCGTCTTGCCTGGAAACCTTGATCGGAAACCTCGGATCGATGACGCCCAGCCGCTGCAGCCGATCTTCCGCGCTGGCAGCCGTGTTGGCATCGAGCGGGATCATCTCGGTCTGGACTTCGGCCTCGGTCGCGACGTTCATGACGATGCCGTCGAAATGCCAGACCAGGCCGTACCGATTGCAGATCTCTTCCAGGAACTCGCGGGCCGTTCCAACCGGCATGCCGGCGCTCAGGCGCCCCTTCACAAGCTTGCTGACACGCATCGGAACGCGCATGTTGCGGCCAA
This sequence comes from Mesorhizobium sp. M4B.F.Ca.ET.017.02.2.1, assembly GCF_003998955.1. Taxonomy (NCBI): domain Bacteria; kingdom Pseudomonadati; phylum Pseudomonadota; class Alphaproteobacteria; order Hyphomicrobiales; family Phyllobacteriaceae; genus Mesorhizobium; species Mesorhizobium sp. M4B.F.Ca.ET.017.02.2.1. The sequence continues at coordinate 4,948 of NZ_RZOF01000146.1, forward strand.
GCTCGATCAGCGCGTCCGTCACCGACTGATCGACCGTGATGTATTTGTACGGGCCGGCGGGCCAGCGTGGCTCGGCGGCGCTCGCCCGAGACGAAGCGAGGCCAAGCGCCAGGATCATCGCGAGGCCGCCGGCCGCGAAGACGGCCTTGGCTCCCGACAACCAGCGTGCATGGCAGGTACCGCGTCCCGTCAACATTTGGTCCTATCACAAGACGACGCGGAGCGATGACCCGCCTCGCCTGTCTCATGGTTTAACCCGCCAACTCGCTTTTATCGTGCGCACCGCAAAATTGGAAGTCCAATTGGATTGCTTCTGTGTATTTGGTTCCAAATGTTGCGAACAGCGAGCAAAGCGATATGGTGCGCGCTGGAATCAGGCGTCACCGCTTCGTGATCCCCGGATTCAATGACTGGTTGGGAAGGATCGGCCTCGGTGGCGGCAAGCAAGAACCTGGTCGCACATCTGGATGCTCCCACCGGAAGTCCGGGGCGCTGGACGTCGATCGGGCTGAGCCTCGCCCAGAGCTTGGGTGAATCAGTTCTGATTGCTGCCACGTTGACTGTCGCCATGGCGCCGGCGCAGGCTCAATCGAACAGCGGCTATCCGCATGACCAATGAAGACGTCATCGACCTATATGACCGAGTGAAGATCGGCGCCCAGATTATTGTCCGGCATTGAATCGTGATCCCTTTCAACATCAAGCAGCTCGAAACATTTCTGCTGGTAGCGACTTTAGGCAGCTTTCGAAAGGCGGCCGAACGGCTGAACACAACGCAGCCGGCGGTATCCACCCGAATTGCCGGCCTGGAAGAAGCGCTGGGTGCCAAGCTGTTCGAGCGGCAAAGCAGCACCGTCAGGCTGACCGCCGAGGGACAGCGGCTGCTGCCGCCCGCGCAACGCGTCTTGCGCGTGGCGGAAAGGCTGCAGCTGACGGCCAACTCCCTTTCAGAAACGGCGGGAGTGCTCAGGCTCGGGGTTGCCGAAACCATCGTGCACACCTGGCTGCCGACTTTCCTGAAGGAGTTGCAGACAAACTATCCGCTGATCGACACCGATATCGTCGTTGACGCGACGACCACCCTTCGCAACGAACTCATGTCGCATAGGCTCGATCTTGCGGTGCTGATGGGCCCGGTTCTGGAGTACAGTATCGAGAATATCGGGCTGCCGCCCTTTCCGCTCGTCTGGGTGTGCTCGCCGCAGCTGAAATTGCCGAACCGGCGCAAGCTGACGCTGAACGATCTGATGCAATTTCCCATCATCAGCTATGCGCGCACCACAACGCCCTACAGCGAGCTCTACCGCAAGCTGACCGGCGAGTTGGAAGAGACGCCGCGCATCTTCCCCGCCAATTCGCTGGCCGCGTCCATCAAGATGACGGTCGACGGTATCGGCATAGCCTCTCTCCCCGAGGAAGTGGTCCGGGACTATGCCGCAGGCGGCCAGCTGCGCATCATCGATTGCGAATGGCACCCGTCCGACCTGCGGTTTACCGCCTCCTACTCTTCCGAGCCCTCCAATCCGATCGCGGAGCGGGCGGCGAAGCTGGCAGCCTGTGTCGCACACGCCTATGCCGCCAGGATCGGCAAGGCTCCTGCCGACTAGACCGAGCCGGCCACTCCTCAGCCGACCGATGCGACCGGGAGATAGATGCGGTCGCCCGAAAAAATCTGATCCGGGCTCAGGATGTGATCCATGTTGAGCACCACCGTCTCCGCGACATCCGCTGAGTGGGTCCTGGCGATCAGGCGAATGCTGTCGCCGCTCTTGACCTCGACCCACTGATAGCCGTCCTTCTCCAGCGTCGGGTTCGTGCGGCCTTCGGCGTTGCTGCTGCCGTCGGGATGAACCTCGACATGGTCGCCGGAAACCCAGCCGCTATGCATTTTGCTGTCCGGTCCGAAACCTTCGACGGGTATCCAGGCCTCTCCTGACGGATCGCTCGAAGGCTTCGCGGTCTGTTCGACGAACGTGCCGGGCTGCAGAACCGTGGCCACGCTCGAATCCCCGTCAGGCTGTGTCCGCAAATTCAGCCCGTCATCCGCCGACACCACGAGTTGCGGGAAGTCCTCGGGCGGGGTTTGCGGCGGAACATCCGACGGATCATCGGGTTGCTGGGACGAGGCATCGCCGTCCGATTTTTTCGGATCGGGTGGAGAGGTCGGGGCGCCCTCCCAAGGCTTCGTCAGCAGCGAGTCCAGCGAGAAGAGAAGCATGCCGACGCCGAAGGTTATGCCCAGGGTCCACCGATCCCACGCACCCCATCTTTTGTCGGACTTTTCCGCCGCCGCCATGTCGGCATCGGTTCGCGGCACCGAACGGCGATTCATCCGGTCCGTCCTGATCGCCGATGCCCAGAATTCGGCGCAGCCGAACGTGAACAGGGTGCCGGCGACCGTGGCGATCGGCGCCGGCCAGGAGTGCAGCGTATAGACGGCGCAGCCAAGCACATAACCGGGTCCAGCCAGATGTTCGGCCACATTTCGGATCACCGGTCTGCCGGTGAACGACTGCAGCATCGACTTCGTGCCATAGACGACGTTGCCGAGCGAAAACGTGCTGTTGACGACAAGGTCCTTACCCTGGATCATCCCGGTCGCGGCACCTGGCGCCGCTGCAATGAATGTGGCCCCGCCGAGCGCGTTGAGGAATCGCCCGAACGGCTTGTGATTTGCGGTTGCGTTGGGGAAGATCGCCTGCGAGCCGAAAACGAAGCCTCGCACGCCAAATGCCACCGCTGCGGCAGTCGCGCTCCAGGTTGGCGGCAACGAACTCCACAACGCGTAGGAGGTGGTCGACATGCCGCCAAAGGTGGCGAGCGCCTGAGCGTTTTCGCGCATCCTCGCATGGCTGAGGGCCAGATCGACACTGGCAGCCTGATCCGGCGTCAGCGCCTTGCTGTGGGTGGCACGATAGTTCGTCAGTTGCAGCACGGAGAGGCCGTTCGTCTGATCTCCGCCCATCCACCCGAACTGCTCAGGCGTGAACTTGCGGAACTGGCCGGGGCTCATTTCCTCGAACTGTTTTGGTGTCACCGCTTCGATCTGCGGCTGGGTCAGGGCTTCGATGTGGTGGATCGTGAAAGCACCCCATTGATCGCGGGTCAGCACCGGAATCTGCTTCTCGGTCAGCCACGGCACCTGCTTGGGATCGAGCTTCGCAGTGTCAATGGAATCGATCATGTTTTCGGGGATCGCCGGAACCTGGCGCTCGGTGAGGTTGTTCAGCAATCCGGCCGTGGCCAGGTCCTTGAACTGCTCTGACGTGAACTTCGCGACCTGGCTGGGCTTGAACCACGGAACCTGGCGCGCTTCCAATGTCGACGCGTCAACGAACTCGACCATGTCTCCTTTGATCGCCCGCATCTGTGGTTTCGTCAGGTGAGGCGTCAAACCGGCTTTGCAGAGGTCCCGGAACTGCTGGTCGGTCATATTCCGGACGTGACCCTCGGTCAGCCAGGGAACCTGCTTCGCCTCGAGGCCCGCGATGTTGACATAGCCTATCTTTGCCTTCGGGATACCGCGCAGCTGGCCCTTGGTCAGAGACGGCAGCAAGCCGGCCCGATCCATGTCGCGGAACTGCTGTTTTGTCAGCTCGGCCACCTGCTCTCGCTTGAGCCATGGAACCTGGTTCGGCTGGAAATCGCCCATGACGAGATCCGGCACCTGGTCAAGCGGAGTAGCCCTGACGCCATCGCGGGTCAGCCCGTGGCCGCCGGAGGCACCGCGTATCCAGGGCAGCACGACGGCTTCGCCCGTGTCGGGGTCGTAGACCAGCATGTGCGTCTTGTCCTGCACCTCCGGAGCATCGGCCGGGGCGCGGGGTCCGTCGGAAGGCGGCACATAAACCTGTTCCGGGCTCCTCGGCTCCGTGCCCAGCATTGCCGCGACGATCACCTCGCCATTCCTGTCCTGGAGATGGATGGTGCGGCCCGCGGCGACCTGGCTCGACGCCGGTTGAGATTGCGGAGTTGCCGTAGCGGGCTTGCTGTGTCCGAAGATGTTGCCGACAATTCCCGCATCGTCGAGCGCCCGCTGCAATTCCGCGGAAGGCGGCGCATCGAGGAAAACCCAGCGCGGCTGATAGGCGGGGTTCTCGTTGCGCAGCGCCACATCCTTGTTGATCTGCTCCTGCAGTTTTGGCGTCAGCGGCACTTCGCGCATCTGGGCGACACCGTTGATGGTCGTCCAGCGATGGTAGGTCTTTACCTCGATGGCCTCGATCACGTCAGGGCTCTTGAAGACAGGCGAATCCACGTAGCGCCCGCCCTCGCCGAAGACCGGATGCGGGCCGTCCGGATTGGCCGCGACCGGGAAATGCGCCTCCCCAAGCGATCCGTTGAGTTCGCGTGTGTAGGTCTCGCCGGCCTTCCATTTTTCAGGCTGCCGCATGTTGCGCACCTGCTGCAGCGAAAAGGTGGTCGGCGGCGCCGCCTCGATTGCCTTCCTGGCCGGCATTGCCTGCGGCGGCACGGCTTCTCCCTCCGGCCGTCCCTGGCTGCCCGGCACGTGGTCCTGCGAGCCGCCGCGCACCCATGGCAGGACATATGCTTCGCCCGTCTCCGGGTCCCGATAAAGAATATGCGACTTGTCCATCAGCTCCGGTTCGTCGCCGCGCGCCTTTGGTCCGTCGGCCGGCGGCACATAAACCTGCTCCGGACTGTTCGGCCCGTTGCCCAGCATTGTGGCGGTAATCACATTGCCGCTCTCGTCCTGAAGCTGCAGGGTTCTTGGCGGGCGTTTACCGGCCGACGCAGCGTTGGCGGCGCCTGCGGCCGCGTCTTGCCCAGGCGCAGGGTTGCCTGCCGGCGGTGCTGGCCGTCGAAACCAAAGAGGCCTGTCTGAGGGCGAAGGAGCAACCCCCTGCTCACCATACCAGCGCGCAAGCGCCTGCTGCTGGTCGGATGGCGCCAGATAGATGAATTCCGGCGGCGGCATCTCAATTGGTTTTGCCTGTGTCTCGAGGAAGTTACGGATGGCGCTCATCGCGCCAGGTGGAATGAAGGCTTCATCCTTGAGTGACAGCAACGTGGATTGGCGGAACGCCTCGATATCGGCCTTCTGACCGGGTGTCGCGGTCGTTTCGAGTTCATCCAGCCATTTTCCGAAAGACGCCTTGCCGCCTCTCGGAAATGCCAGACCTCCGCCCCTGTCGGCACGCTGGTCGAGTTCATGCAGCCAGCGCGGAACCGCTATTTCCACAGGCAGGTTGTCGGCGAAGGTAAATTCACGTCCAACGAAGTCGCCCTTCGCGACGATCGGGGCGACCTCAGGCAAATTCGTTCGGTAGAAGAACCTGATTTCGCCCGTGAACGCCAATGGCAGCTGGAGGAACGGCACGGAGGGCACGCGCAACTTGAGCGCCGGGCTCCGCACCGCAAGCGTAACGTCAAGTGTCGAGGCGACAGCCTCACGCTTGCCGAAAAGGTTGACATAGATCGGACCGCCCGAGCGAACATAATGATTGTAGGGCGCAGGCAGCTTGCGCAGGAGAATGCGGTCCGGACTCGGCAGGAATTTGTGGAATGCCTCGTTGACGATGACCTCGAGCCGGCTTGCGCCGGCATCCCACACGCGTCGACTTTTTCCCGTGAGATCGACAATTGTCTCGCCCAGCGCCAAGCCGGGAACAGCAGATTGCCGCATCCCGCTTGCCGAGCCAGGAATGAACAAGATCGATTTCTGAGCATCGATTTCTCCCGACGCCACCAGTGTCCGGATCGTGCTCATGTCAGGATTGTCGGCAAGCGCCTGCGCCGTATGCTCGTCCTTCACGACGAACTGGGCCCTCAGTCGCAGGCGGTCAAGCACTCCCTTGTTCGCGTCGACGAAATCTGAATTGACGATCGTTCCCTTGGGCAATGTTGCGTCCATCGCCACTTCGTAGCGCTTCTCGACGCTTAGCAAGCTCGTCAGGTAATACTTGTCCTCCAAGTAAACTTTGCGATACGGAACGTCGCCGTGGAACTCCGAGAATTCCGTCTTGCCGTCCGCCGTTTGACGCAAGAAGTCGCTTTCACCGTCCTTCAAAATTGCCGACTTTGAGCGAAGGGCGAGGCTGAATGTGAGCTCCACGGCCCAACCCTTGTTCCCTGCCGGACCCTCAACGCTGGCAGAACGCGGCATGACCGTGAAGACGGAATCCGAGGCCTCGCCGAACAGCCTTTGACGTGCCGCGTCGAGAAGATCCTGACCTTTGAACTGGAAAGCCGTCTGGCGCTGAACCTTGAGGCCGAGCTGCGCGAGCGTGACGTTGCGATGCTCGTTCGGGCGAATGGAGATTCCCAGTTCCTTACCGAGACTATAGCGTGCCGGTTCGAGCGACCGGTATTTGACGCTGTCGGCAAATGCCTGCCAAAGGGCACGATAATCGGTGCGTGTCCCTAGGCCCACCATGTATGACCGCCAGGTCGGCGATCCCAACTGGAGGGCCTCAGGCATACCCGGGATCGAATGGACGGCCATGTTTACCGGATCGGAGTTGAACCGAACCCGCCCGAGCGCGGATATCCTGAAATCTCCCCAGTTCTTCTGTTTGGCCGGCTCGACGCCTGCCAGCGGGTTGGCGCCAGGCGCTGCGCTTTCGTCCGCCGTCCTCCGCGCTGTTTCTGGAATGCCATCCGGGCCATAGCGCTCTGCCAGCTCGTGGCTGGAATAGTAGCTTTTCTCCTGTTCGTAACGGGTGACCAGCTGTTCGGTGGTCAAGCCGTCGAGATAGGCCGAGGGTGTTTTGGGATCCTTGCCGCTTGTGTAGACATACCCGCCTGTGTCGCGTTCAGGCGTGCCAGTGAAGCTGCGCGTTTCCGGATCCCACACGAGATGCACCGGGACCTCTGTCACGGTCGGCTTGTTCGACACGATGATGGGATCGCCGTCAGTGGGGTTGGCTGGGCTTCGCACGGCCAAGCCATCTGGATCGCGGCCCGGCAGCATCGTCGGGTCACCGCTTCCAGCGCCTTCGAATGGCTCATGCAAGACGATCGGCCGCGACGGCTGACTGTTGCCTGAGGGATCAGTCTTGTCACCAGTCGATGGCGGCTGATTCTGGCCCTCTGACTTGCCGGCTGGCAGCGCGCGCTGACCAACTGGATTTCCGGCCCCCTCCCGAGCGCTGAAACCGGGCCCCGGTTGGCCGCTGGTTTCGCCGATCACCTCGCCCTGGATAACGATCTCATTCGGGTCCGGCATGACGTATTCGCCGGTGGGCCTGTAAACACCGTCCTGGCCCATCGCGTAGACCGCCCGCGGTCCCGGCCCCGAATCCGGTCCGCCCGGCGGTGGAAAGCCTGACGTGGGAGTCGCGTCGCCGCCCCGAGGACCGGACGCTCCAGGCATGTTGTACAGCAACGAGCGGCCGCCAAGGCCCGTGCCGACCGCGCCGGTGCCGATGCCCATGATGGCGTTCGCAAGTTCGGCAAATGACATTTCACCGCCGTGCCTGGCCAGATCCTCCGCCGACCTGGCAAGCACCGGAATACCGGTGACCACGCCCCCGGCATCGAGGCCCCAGGCTGTGTTGGTCAGCTTGCTGCCGCTTTGCAGATAGCTCGCTGCCTGTTCGGCATAAGAGGATTGCGTTACGTTTACGCGGAGTTTGCCAATGCCCCAGCTGGCGTCACTCATGCGCGCCATGCCGAATCCGCCCGCGAACGCCTCGGACGTGGACAGGCCGGCCCTTGCCAGGCCGAACGTGCGCAGGGCGCCGGCCCCTACGGGCAGGAACGCGGTCACGCCGGTGGCGACATTCCAGGCCGACTGACTGTCGAAGTCGCCGCCCTGAAGCAGATGCTCGCCTTCCTTGTAGAGCGTCTTGCCGCCAAGAGCCGCGCCGGAGGTGATCGCAATGGGAATGGCCCATTGACCGCCCGGAACGAACGAGACGATGGTGGCGGCGCCGGCGACGATGCCAAGACCGATGTCGGTGGCCTTGTCCCAGAAATCAACCTTGCGTGCGTCGGCGATCTCCACCTCGTCGAGCGAGAACCCATCGGCGCCGAGCTTCATGTCGCCGCCCTTGGCCAGGATCAGCTTGCCGTTCTGGCTGAAGATGCGGTTCTCATGCTGGAATTCGTCGAAGCTGCCGTAGTATTTGCCGGAGCTGTCGACGTAGCCGATTTCTTTTCCATCGTTCTTGATCGCGAACAGTGCCGTCGACGATTCCATCCCGCCATCCAGCGAGAAGATCGGCACGACCTTGACCTCCGCGTTTTCGCCGGCACGGTCGGTGATCTCTCCGGTAACCTTCGTGACCCCCTCGCTGGATTCGTCGAGGCCGAGAGTGCGGGCAACCGTGCCGCTGAGCTCGCCGGGCTTGTATTGCTTGTATTCGCCCGTGAACCCGTTGTCGTACAGCTGCTTCAGCCGGACCTGATAGCCGGCGAGCGCCTGATCCTTGTGCTCCTCGAAATACGTGTTTTTGAGCCGCGCCTCATGCTCTTCGTTGCCATAGGTCAGAAGCTTGGGGTTGCTTGCGTAGAAGCCGTACCAATCGCGCGCCGCCACCATCGCGGGGCGGACATCCTTGTTCCATGTCTCCAGTTGAGTCTTTTCGGTTTCTGCTAAACCCCTGTCGATTTCCGCGGCCGCCACTTCGGGGTGCACCCACAGCCACTGGCCATCCATCTCGATCCGGACCGACTTGCCGCTGGCGCCGATTGCGCCCGGCCCACTCTTTTCGTAGGCAGCGGCAACCTCCGGTGCGACCCAAAGCTCGCGGCCGTTCAC
>NZ_RZOF01000147.1:0-13670 GCF_003998955.1 Mesorhizobium sp. M4B.F.Ca.ET.017.02.2.1
ATCTCACAGATGCACGAAAGCCGTGAGCGGCAAATGATCCGAGGCGACCCGCGACAGCGGCGTGTCGTGCGCTTCCACCGCCGAGACCATGTCGTTGCGGTTGCCCATGATCCTGTCCAGCGCAAGCACTGGCAGTCCCGAGGGAAAGGTCGGCACCGCCGGCGGCGTGTGCCCGAATGTCGTGTGCAGCGTGTTGAGCGCCGAGCGGTTGCCCAGCCGCCATTCGTTGAGATCGCCAAGCAAAAGCGTCGGCCTCTCGTCGGCGCTGCTCATGATGTCGAGCACGACGCGCGCCTGTTCGGAGCGCGAACGGCGCAGCAGGCCGAGATGGGCGGCGATCACGCGCAGCGACCGCTTCTCGTCGAGATCGATTTCGGCGACCAGCGCGCCGCGCGGCTCGAGCCCCGGCAGCTTGATCTGGTGGACGTCGCGCACCGTGCCGCGTTTGAACAAAAGCACATTGCCGCGCCAGCCATGGCCCTTGCCGTTGCCGGACACCGGCACCGGCACCAGCCCGGTTTCGTGTTCGAGCCGCGCCAAATCGAGCAAGCCGGCGCGGTCGCCGAAACGGTTGTCGGCCTCCTGCAGGGCGATGACGTCCGGGCTGATTTCGCGGATGACGCGCGCGGTCCGTTCGGGATCGAATTTGCGGTCGGTGCCGATGCATTTGTGGACGTTGTAGGAAGCGACCACCATCTCGGGGCCGTCAACCCGCTTGCGCGGCGTCGCCTTTGCCTTCCGCGCCTTTCTGTGGCGGATCGACAGGAGCACGGTCTCCGGCAGGTTGCGTCCGTTTATCTCCATGGCCCTGCTGCTCTGTTCCTTGCGCTATAGATAGGGCGATCCCAGCCACAGCAACCGGTCGAAGACGCGGATGAAGAAGGGGCGGGCCTTCAACGTCTCAAGCGTCACCGGCTGCGCGGAGGCGATGGCCGATCCGATGCGTGCCTCGATCTCGGCGGCAAAGTCCGCATCAAGAACCTCCATGTCGATCTCGAAATTCAGCCTCAGCGACCGGGCATCGAGATTGGAGGAGCCGATATAGGCCCAGACGCCGTCGATCGCCATCAGTTTCGAATGGTCGAAGGCGCCTTCGTGGCGCCAGACGCGGCAATAATGCTTCAGGACCTGGTCGAACTGCGCCGTCATCGCGCGGTCGACGAGGAAGAGGTTGTTGACCGCCGGCACGACGATGTCGATCTCGACGCCGCGCCGCGCCGCCGTGGTCAGCGCGCTGATCAGTTCGCGATCCGGAAGGAAATAGGGCGACATGATGCGGATCGATTTGCGCGCGACGGAGAACGCGCCCATCAGCAGCTTGTGGTTGGTTTCGTTCGAGGCATCCGGTCCGCTCGCCACCGCCCGCACCAGCATTGGCTGGCCGGGCGCCGACAAGGGTGCCGCCACCTGCCAGGTCTCGCCCTTCAGGGCCTCGTTGCCGGCGAAGCGCCAGTCCTCCGCCGCGACCGCGAACAGGTCGGCCACCACCGGCCCGTTGACCTTGAAATGCGTGTCCCTGGAACTGTCGGAACCGGCGAATTCGGCGGAGAATCCCTTGCGGATGTTCATGCCTCCCGTGAACGCCACCGTGCCGTCGACGATGAGGATCTTCCTGTGCGTTCTCAGATTGGCATAGGGCAGTCTCAGGCCCATGACGATGTTGCCGTTGAAGAGGTCGGTGCTGACCTCCGCCTCCTTGAGCTGTTTGAGGATGCTGGGCACGGAGTAGCGCACGCCGACGGCGTCGATCAGCACGCGCACGGCGACGCCGCGCCGGACGGCGCGGCCGAGCGCTTCGACGAACAGCTGTCCGACGGCGTCATTGTCGAAGATATAGGTCTCGAGCAGCACGCTGCGCTCCGCGCCGTCGATGGCGTGGCACATAGCGGCATAGGCCTCGTCGCCCGTTTCCAGGACGGCGATCGCGTTTCCTGAAGTCAGAGCACGGCGTGCCACCCTGTCGCCCAACGTCTTCAGCCCGACGAAGCGCTGGCCGTACTCGGCCGTGATCAAATCCTCGGCGGCGATGTCGCGCTCCTGCTTGGCCAGAGCCGCCTCGCCGGAAAGCGGCCGCATGGCGCTGATCGTCGCGCGACGGATGCGGTTGATGCCGGCGATGGCGTAGATGATCGCGCCGAGGAAGGGCGACAGCAGCATCACGCCGACCCAGCCGGTGGCGGCGCGCACGTCTTCCTTGGTCATGATGGCGTGGACGATGCCGACGGCCGCCATCGCCAACGAGAGGATCAGGATAAGCTCGGACCAGTGACTCGCGATTGCCTGCAGCATCGGTCCGACTATTGTGCGTGCGGAAGCGGAAGGCAATGCGGTTGGTGGAACAGGTCGAGGACACGCTCTTGGCGAGACCTGTTACCCGTGACCTCCCTGCATCAGCAATCGGACCAGCTCTGCTTGCCGATGGACGCCTGTCTTCTCGAAGATGTGGCTGAGATGTGCCCTGACGGTGGTGGGCGCGATGCAAAGCCGCGCCGCAGCGGCGGTCCGCCCGTCACCCTTGAGAATCTCCAGGGCAACGTCGGTCTCGGCTCTGGTCAGCCCGAACCGCAGACGCAGGCGCTCTCTTGCTTCCTCTTGCTCGGCCTCAATGCCTCTGCTCGTGGAAAGGCCGACGACGCTATGCATGACACTCTGCCCGGCCTCTGAAGCACCGGGGCGTGCCTAGGCACTGCACTCTCTCCCGTAGCGTCAATCCGGGGAGGTGATCCATGCGTGTGTGGTTTTGCGTGCGGTTCATTGAAGACTGCACGTGCCAAAGCCCCTCGAAGTCTGGCATCCCAAGCCGCCGATGGATGCAACGATATAGGACGAACGTCCGATGCGCCAGTATCAAACTCGTGGGATTAGTAAGTTTCACTGTTGCGGGCTTCTTGTTCAACATTCGATGCAGACAATCGATTTCGCCAAGGAATCGGTCGCCGATTACACCTCTGTGCGGTCAGAACATGGAGAATAATGAATGGCAATTACATTGAATTTGCACAATTCCGACTTGGCCGACCTGTTCGTCAGCGTTATCGACTTGAACCTTGGTGGCGCCCAAATGACCTTCAGTCAGCGCATGAATGAAGGCGTCACCATGCAGATTGCGGTTCAGGAAGATGGCCGCGGGCAAGGCAGGATTCGCTGGAACGCCCAGCGTGCTGACGATCCGGAGGCGACGGCGGAACGTACTGTCGACGTGGGACAGAACGCGACTGTAGATGTCACGACCCATTTCGGATGACCCATTTCGGATGAGTAGAGCGGAACGATTCCGGAGGCAGGACGATGAGCAGTGCCGCTGAATTCCTGGATATAGTTGGTTCGGCTTTCGGCGAGTACGACCTGTCGGGTGGACAGGTTACGATCGACAGCACGGGCGACCGGACGATTGGTCCGTTTGCGTTCTGTGTGACGTTCCTGGGCCGCCAGACATTCACGCTCCGCATCTATGCGCCTTCCCCTGAAGCGGCGGCGGATACGGTAGCTGCGATGGTAGGCCGGGCAAACCAGTCCATGCCCGGCTGGGCCGCGTTCGACGGAGCGTGCCCATCGGGCGTCTGACATCGCCGACATTCATCTGCAGAAGCAGAGAGACCACGAAGCGCGACGTCAGGCTCAGCCCGAGAGATTTTCGAGGTGACGTCGGTTCGCCGGCTTGGGCTTTCTGCAAGGAAAGGGTGACACATCATGCCGAACGAGCAAATGGCGAGCAATCCGAACGTTGCCGAACCGGCACAAGGCCTGGGCGTCAGCGTGCAAGTCAACCCCGAGGATTCCGTGCCTTTCCGGCCGGAGCCGGTGTTCATATCGCTAGGCCTGAAACGCGGCGTTTTCACCGGGTATTCGGGCGCAGCGGCGCCCCCGGAGCCGATGCGAATTCCACCCCTCGACCTCAAGACCGAGGAGGGACTGCTAAAGGCCTTTTCACTGCTTGGATTTGAACCGGGCATGGACACGATCCAGTACGGCTTCTCGACGCCGGCGATCTTCCGTGCTTCGGCCAAGTTCAGGGAAACCATCGACCTGCCAGGTCCGAATGTTCCTTGGCCTCCCGCCGTGATTGCCTCGCAGCCTCCAATGATCAAGCCGGGGATTATCGCGAACTACATAGGTGCCCAGGCCGGTTTCTTCCAGCTGTCGTTGAACCCGCTCCAGTTGAAGCTCAGGGAGTTGGGCGTGCCCTTCACGCTGGGCGGCGTGACCGCGCCGACGGACCTGCGACCACAGCTCTTCCTGGTGGAACACTATCAGCTTGCGAGCTTCCGCGGAGATCTGGCGCGCGATGACATGGTCGGTTCCGTCAGCCTGTCGCCAGGCGGATCGATGACCTACAAGCTGATCGTCAAGAAGAAGACGTCGAAGAGCACCGAACTGACCTCCACTGTGATGGACAGCCAGGACCAGGAAGCGAAGAGCAATTTCAACAAGCAAATCAAGGATACCGCCGACGCGAGGTTCGGCAGGAATAACTACAATTATGGTTTCGACGGGAGCTTCCACGGGGAAGCGTCCGTCGGATTCGGGGAGGGTAGCGCGGACGCCCAGGTTCATGCGAGGGGGGCAACCAACGAGGTCAGAGAGGAATTCGCAGAATCGACCGCATCGGCCATCGACACTCAAGTTTCCGAGGCGAACCGCGTCCGTCAGCAACGCATGGTCACCGGAACGGCATCCACGCAGACGGACGAGGAGACCGAGAGCGTCATGGAGAAGACGGCTCAAAACCCGACTGCGCGGCCCGTGAACGTCGGAATTTTTCTGATCAAGGAAGAGTTCGTGTCCCTTCTCAGCCTGGTCGACGTCGAAATCGCCTTTCGAAACGGCGATCCGAACAAAGACCGCTTGGTGCCGTTGCGCAAGCTCGGCGAACTGCTCGATGCCGTGATCGACCGCCCCGAGGATCGCACGGAGATCGCGACGTCGATCAAGGACATCCTTCAAGGAATCGTCGACTACCAGGACAAAGTTCGCAGCATCGTCAAGGTCGACCCAAGCAGTCCGTCGGGCTTCAGCCGCGACGGGCAGGTGAAATCAGAGTATCAGCTTCGCAAGTCGGATGGTTCCGTGCGGCGGACCCTTTCGGTTCCGGGCATCCTGATACGCGACTACCGGCGGTTCCTGCGCCAGCCTGCGGTCACGGTTGAGTTGCCGATTACCGAGATATGATCCTCTTGGCCTGCACGTCACCAAATTTGTGGTGGAAGCGCCCGGCACCGTAACCTACGGCGCAAACCGGTGGTGATCTCGTCCTTGTGGCGGGTCACGCGCGAGAAGGCGATGAACTCGAAGTGACGATTGGCGTCCGCAGACGAACGCGCCGGGGAGGGGGCATGTCCTCGCCGTGATGCTGGCCGAACTGTTTGGGTGTCTCGGCTTCTTTGGCGTAATGCCCGTGGGCTGGCGGAGCAACCCTGCTGCAGTGCCTGGCATTTCCAAAGCCGCACCGGCACGCAATTTGGCTGATTTCGCAGCGCGTAAGCACGAAACCTCCCGTGCAAAGGGCGAAGGCGGCAGAATTCAGCTGCGCCTCGCCACCAGCCGCAGCCAGGGTGTCAGGTGGAAGCCGGCCATCAGCAGATACATCGGCACCATGCCGCTGAGCATGGAGGCGCCGGGGCCGGGCATGCACATCATGTCGTGGCCGCCATAGGCGGCGGTCAGCAGCGCCATGACCGCGAAGGTCGGTGCTGCCGCCAGGCAGAGCCAGTCGGCGAGGCCGAAGCCGCTCAAGTCGTTGGGGCGAGGGGAATCAGCCGCCGCAAGGGCGACGTCGTTTTCGCTGCTCATTGTATCCACTTTCCAAGGGGTAAGGGCCGTCAAGGCCCGATCGGGGATCGACTCTGGCGGTGCGGCTGGCACCGCCAGAGTCGCTTCGCGCTCAGGCGTCCTTGTTGCGGAAGGCCGCTTCGCCGACATCCGACACCTCGACCCATCTCTGGTCGGGGGCGGCGCCCTCTTCGTAGTTGTCGTGCCAGTTCCACCATTTGTAGGTCTGGGTCTGCGGATAGCCCTCGGGCGAATCCTCCCATATCTCCTGGCGGCCGAGCGGGGTGACGTCGAGATAGCTCCAGACGGTGCCAAATGCCTCGTCGCCGCGATTGTTGATGAAATAGGTGCGGAAGATGCGGCTGCCGTCGTGGATGAACACGTTGTGGCCGTGCCATTCGTCGACGCCGAAATCCTTGTCCCAACTGTCGGTGATCGTGTACCAGGGCATCTCCCAGCCCATCCGCTTCTTCAGCCGCGCGATGTCGGCCTGCGGCGCGCGCGAGGCATAGGCAAGCGTCGTGTCGCGGGCGTTGAGATGGGCAACGTTGCCGACCATGTCGGCGCCCAGCGAGCAGCCGCGGCAGGCATGTTCCGGCCAGCCATAGACGCCGGGCTCGAAGAAGGCGCGGTAGACGACCAGTTGGCGGCGGCCTTCGAATAGGTCGAGCAGGCTTGCCTTGCCGTTCGGGCCGTCGAACATATAGTCCTTCTCGACCGCCATCCATGGCATGCGGCGGCGCTCGGCGGCGAGCGCATCGCGGGCCCGCGTCATCGCCTTCTCCTTCACGAGCATCTCTTCATACGCGCCTTCCCAGGCCTCCTGCGAAACGATCGGCGGTGTCTTCATGTGTTGGGTCATTGCTCTTGTCCCATTCTTTCGGTTTGGTTGGGGTGCGAGGACAGACATAGGGCCGGATGGCGCGATGATGAGAGTTACAAGTGTGACGGGATTTGCGCCGGCGGGCCCTGCATGGACTCGCTGATCACCGCAGCCGGCCGCGCGCTCGCGGCGGGTGATCCGCTCGGCGCCTTGAAGCGGGTCGCGCTGCGCGACGACGCGCCGGCGCTGGCCTTGCGCGGCATCGCCATGGCCCAGCTCGGCGATCTCGAGCGGGCAAAGGCGCTGCTCAAAAGCGCTGCCCGCGCGTTCAGCCCGAAAGAGGCGGTGGCGCGCGCGCGCTGCGTCGTCGCCGAGGCCGAGATCGCGCTGGTATCACGCGATCTCGGCTGGCCGCAAAAGGCGCTGCGGACGGCGCGAGCGACGCTTCAAGGGCATGGCGACCGTGTCAACGCCGCCTATGCGGGAAGCCTGGAAGCGCGCCGCCTCATCCTGATCGGCCGCCTCGACGAAGCAGAACGTCTGCTTGCCGGCTTCGACCCCACGCCGCTGCCGCCGGTCGCGCGCGTCGCGCACGAGCTTGCGGCCGCCGGCATCGCGGTCCGGCGCCTGAGGACAAAGGCGGCGCGGGCCGCGCTCGGCCGGGCAGCGCTCGCCGCCTATGAGGCGAACATACCGGCGCTCACGACCGAGGTGGAAAACGCTTCGCTGGTGCTGAAGATGCCCGCCGCGCGGCTCATCGCGCAAGGTTCCGAGAGACTGCTCCTGCTCGAAGAGGTCGAGGCGCTGCTGGCCTCGCAGGCGCTGGTCGTCGATGCCTGCCGCAATGTCGTGCGCGAGGCGGGCGCGGTGGTTCAACTGGCGACGCGGCCGGTGCTGTTTGCGCTGGCGCGCACGCTTGCCGAAGCCTGGCCGGCGGACGCATCGCGGGAGGCGTTGCTCAGACGCGCTTTTCGCGCCAGGCATGCCGATGAATCGCATCGCGCCCGGCTGCGGGTCGAGATGGGCCGGCTGCGCGCCGAGCTCGGCGCATTCGCCGAGATCAACGCCACGGCCCAGGGCTTCGAGCTGGCCCCGCGGCGCGCCCGCGAGGTCGTGGTGCTGGCGCCCCCTGTCGAGGAAGAGCACGGCGCGGTGCTCGCCTTCCTGGCCGACGGCGAGTCATGGTCGAGCTCAGCGCTGGCGATCGCGCTCGGCGCCAGCGCGCGCACCGTGCAGCGGGCGCTGGAAGAGCTTTCGGGGCAACACAAGGTGCAGCCGGTCGGCCGCGGCAGGGCCCGGCGCTGGATGACGCCGCCGATGCCGGCATTCCCGACTGTGTTGTTACTCCCAGGTCCGTTGCCCAGCGACTAGGTTAGTGGCGAGATTGTTCAAATCGATGGAGATCAAGATGAAACGAGCCGCCGCCGAAATCCTGCGTGAATACGGGCCCTTTCCCGGCGTCAAGACCGTCGCCGGCGTGACCTTCGACGGCGAAAAGGTCTGGTTCGCCTCCGGCGACAAGCTCAACGCGCTCGATCCCGAGACCGGGGCGACGCTGCGCTCGATCGATGTCGCCGCGCATGCCGGAACCGCCTTTGACGGCAAGCACCTCTACCAGATCGCCGAGGACCGCATCCAGAAGATCGAGCCGCAGACCGGCGAGGTGGTCGCCACCATTGCGGCCCCCGGCAATGGCGGCGACTCCGGCCTGACCTGGGCGGAAGGCTCGCTCTGGGTCGGTGAATACCGTGCCCGCAAGATCCATCAGATCGATCCCGAAACGGGCAAGGTGATCCGCACCATCGAGTCCAAGCGCGTCGTCACCGGCGTCACCTGGGTCGACGGCGAGCTGTGGCACGGCACCTGGGAAGGCGATGAGAGCGATCTGCGGCGTATCGATCCCGGCACTGGAGAGGTGCTCGAGATGCTGGAGATGCCGGCTGGAACCGGCGTGTCCGGGCTTGAGTCGGATGGCGGCGGCTGCTTCTTCTGCGGCGGCGGCAACAGCGGCAAGGTGCGGGCGGTACGCCGCCCGGTGCACCCCTCCACGGCGGCGAACAAATAGCCGGCGAAGCCGAAGACGCGTTCAGAACTTCGTGATCGAGGCGCTCGAAGCGCGCCTCGAGCTTGCCAGGCCTCTGAAAGAAAAGATAAAAGCAGGAAGGCTTTGGGGAAGTATCTTCATGCGTTTCGGCATGGCGATCAGCAATCTGTCGTCTTTCGGCGGGCTGCAGCGCGATTGCCTGTCGATTGCCAGGCACGTCGCCGCCGCCGGCCACGACGTCACCATCCTGACCACGGAAATACGTGGCGCGATCGATCCGGGCTGCCAGGTCCGGATCGTCAAGACCACCAACCCCACCAATCCCGGCCGCGACGTGGCGCTGGGCGCGGCACTCGCCGCGCAGCGGCGCGACTTCGACCGCATCGTCGGCTTCAACAAGCTGCCGATGCTCGACATCTACTATTCCGGCGATCGCTCCTACGCCAAGGTCAAACAAGGTGCCTGGCGCACCTTCTCGCCGCGCTACCGCACCCAGATGCAGCTCGAGCAGGGTTGTTTCGCGCCCGGCGCCCGCACCAGCCTGATCATGCTCAGCGAGCGCCAGCAGAGCGAATACCAAAGCATCTGGAAGACGCCGGACGGCCGCTTCCGGCAGATCTCGCCGAACCTCGACCCGGCGCGGCGGATGCCGCATTTGCGGAGCGACGGAACGCGCGAGCGCATGCGGGCGGAACTAGGCATCGGGGCGGGGGCAGAGACCTGGCTGTCGATCGGCTGGGCGGCATGGGTGAAGGGGTTCGACCGCGTGGCGCGCGCTCTTGAGGCATTCCCCGACTGCGTCTGGCTGGTCGCAGGGATCGCCGCCGGCACTCCGATGGCGGGCCATGTGCTGCGCGGCGTGCCGCGGCAGCTGCGCGGCAACATAAGATTCCTCGGTTTTCGCGATGATATCCCCGCCATCATGGCGGCGGCGGACCTGCTTGTTCACCCAGCGCGCATCGAGACCACCGGAACGGTCATCGTCGAGGCGCTGGCCAACGGGCTGCCGATCATCCTCACCGAGACCTGCGGCTTCGCTCATCTGGTGGAGAAGGCCGATGCCGGCCTCGTCATCCCGGGCGCGTGCTCGCGCCGTGACCTGATCGCGGCGATCAGCCGGGGCAAGGCGCCGGGCCGGCTGCAGTCATGGTCGTCGAATGCGCGGATCTTCGGCGCCGATCCGGCCCTGTCGCGCGGTCACGAGGAAGCGGCCCGCCTGGTCGCCGGCGAGCTCTGGTAGGTCTGGACTCGTCCTGAACTCAGTCCTTGGCGCGCTCGACGTAGGAGCCGTCGGCCGTCATCACCACCACGCGCGTGCCGGCGGAAATGTGCGGCGGCACTGCCGTGCGCACGCCGTTGGAAAGCACCGCCGGCTTGTAGGACGAGGACGCCGTCTGGCCCTTGGTGACCGGCTCGGTGTCCACCACCTCGAAGGTGGCGCGTTGCGGCAGCACCAGCGCGATTGCGATACCGTTGAACTGTGACACCTGCACGGGCATGCCTTCCTGCAGGTAGGGCGCGGCGTCGCCGACCACGCTTTCCGTCACCGCCACCTGATCGTAGGTCTCCGGGTTCATGAAATGGAAGCCTTCGGCGTCCGAGTAGAGGAAGGTGTGCTCGCGCTCCTCCACATACGCGCGCTCCACCTGCTCGGTGGTGCGGTAGCGTTCCGAAACCTTCACCCCGTCGCCGATGCGGCGCATGTCGAGCTGCGTCACCGGCGTGCCCTTGCCAGGGTGGATGTTTTCGGCAAAGAGGATGACATAGAGCTTGCCGTCCTTATCGACGACGTTGCCTTTGCGTAAGGAGCTGGCGATGACCTTGACCACAGTGTTCAATCCCAATCGAGTTTCTTGGCCTGAGAATGCTGCTTGCCACAAATCGGCAACGGCGGCCATCCCGCGCGCCCTAGCGCATCTCGCGCCGAACCGCCAGCCTTCCCGGCGATTTTCCCGCCCATGACCGGCGCTTCCCCCTGGTGGACGCCCGATGTCCATGCCGATCGCCGGCCGCGGCTGATCGCCCGCAACGCCATCACTGCGGCGCTGCGCGGCTGGTTCGGCGAGCGCGATTTCATCGAGGTGACGACCTCGGCGCTGCAGGTTTCGCCTGGCAACGAGGCGCATCTTGCGGCATTCGCCACCGAGGCGATCGGGACGGACGGCGCGCGCCAGCCGCTCTATCTCCACACCTCGCCGGAATTCGCCTGCAAAAAGCTGCTGGCCGCCGGCGAACGGCGCATCTTCAGCCTTGGCCCGGTCTGGCGCAACCGCGAGCGCGGCCCGTTGCATCATCCGGAATTCACCATGCTCGAATGGTACCGGGTCGGCGAGACCTATGAGAGCCTGATGCGCGACTGCGCCGAATTCCTGGCGCTGGCGGCGGAGAAGGCGGGTGCCAGGACCTTCCGCTTTCGCGGCCGCGAGGCCGACCCTTTCGCCGAGCCGGAGCGGCTGAGCGTCACCGAGGCCTTTTCGCGCCATGCCGGCATCGATCTTCTCGCGACGGTGGCAACCGATGGCGGCACCGATCGCGCCGCCCTTCACGCAGCCCTGATCAGGGCAGGCATACGCACCGCCCCCGACGACAGCTGGGCCGACCTGTTCAGCCGGGTGATGGTCGAGAAGGTCGAGCCGGCGCTCGGGCAGGGGCGCGCCACCATCCTCTATGGCTACCCGGCCTCGGAAGCCGCGCTTGCCAGGCCGAGCGCCGAGGATCCCCGCGTCGCCGAGCGCTTCGAGCTCTATTGCTGCGGCGTCGAGCTCGCCAACGCTTTTGGTGAACTCACCGATCCGGCGGAACAGCGCCGCCGCTTCGCCGCCGAGATGGACGAGAAGGAGCGCATCTACCAGGAGCGTTACCCGATCGACGAGGATTTCCTGGCGGCGCTTGCCAGCATGCCGCAGGCGAGTGGCTCGGCGCTCGGCTTCGACCGGCTGGCTATGCTGGCGACCGGCGCGACCAGGATCGACGATGTGATCTGGACGCCGGTGGCCGGGGCACCGATCTAGGGTGCGGTGCCCGGCCGTTTCTGACCGCGCCGCGCCAAAAGATTGGCCACCACCAGAAGCACGATCGACAGCGCCATCATCAGCGTCGCGGCGGCGGTGATCGCCGGGCTGAGCTTTTCGCGAAGGCCGATGAACATTTCGAGCGGCATGGTGCGCTGGCCGGCGCTGGCCAGGAACTGCACGACCACGACCTCGTCGAAGGAAGTGACGAAGGCGAAGGCCGCGCCAGAGAGCACGCCGGGCAGGATCAGCGGCAACATCACCCGGAAGAACGAAGTCAGCGGCTTAGCGCCCGAGATCGCGGCGGCGCGCATCAGATTGCGGTCGAAGCCAGTAAGGCTCGCGCCCACCGTCACTACGACAAAGGGACTGGCGAGCGCGGTATGCGCGAGAATAATGCCGGCATAGGTGCTGGCAAGGCCGATGCGCGCATAGAACAGGTACGAGCCGACGGCGGTGATCACCACCGGCACGATCAGTGGCGACAGAAGCAGCGGCATGACGATGCGGCGCCCCGGGAATTTCTCGTCCGAGAGCGCGATTGCCGTCAGCGTGCCGAGCGTGGTTGCGATCAGCGTCGTGCCGAAGGCGACGATCAGGCTGTTGCCGATCGCCGACTGCCAGCGCTGGGTGCCGAGCACCACCTCGTACCAGCGCGTCGAGATGCCTTCCAGCGGGAAGATGAAGAAGGCGCCGCTGTTGAAGGAGAGCGGCACCGGAATGAGGATCGGCACCAGCAGGAACAGGATGACGAGCCCGCACCAGATCCACAGCAGGGTGATGCGGATGCGTTCGCCGGTTGTGGGGTAGGGAGACAACAGCATGGGCTACACCAGCCTTAGGCGGTCGAGGCCGAGGATGCGGGCGAAGATGCCGAACAGCGCCAGCGTGAAGACGAGCAGGATGAAGCTCAGCGCCGCCGCCATCTCCCAGTTCAATTCGACATTGACGTAGTTGGCGATGAAATTGCTGATCAGCTGGTCGCTGGCGCCGCCGATCAGCGCCGGCGTGATGTAGTAGCCCAGGCACAAGATGAAGGTGAGCAGGCAGCCGGCCATGACGCCCGGAAACACCTGCGGAATGTAGACGCGGCGGAAGGCAGTGAAGGGCTTGGCGCCGAGCGAATAGGCGGCCTTCATCTGCGAGGGCGGGATCGTGCGCATGACGCTGTAGATCGGCAGTAGCGTGAACGGCAGCTGGATATGGGTCATGGCTATGATCAGGCCGATACGGCTGTACATCAGGTCGAGCCGTTCGCTTGCGACGCCGATAAAGAGCAGGAAGTCATTGACCAGCCCGAATTTCTGCAAAAGGACCGTCCACGCGGCTGTGCGCACCAGGATCGAAGTCCAGAACGGCAAAAGCACCGCAACGATCAGGATGGCCGCCAGCCCCTTCGGTACGCTGGCGATGAGATAGGCCAGCGGAAACCCCAGCAGCAGCGTGGCCAGCGTCACCGCGGCGGCGACGAAGAAGGTGCGCAGGAACACCTGCACGAAAATCGCCTGCTCCGGCGGCACCCGCTCGATGCTGCCATCGGCATTCCAGCGCAGGTCGAGGGCGCTGAGCAGATAGAACGAGGTGAGGCTGTGAGTGCCGTTCCGGATCGTCGGCCAGGTCGACGGCGCTGACCAGAACGGCAGCGATTTCACGGCGTCGAGCGCGGCCTGGCCGTCGGCGCTTTCGAGCTTGCGCGCCGTCTTCAGCACCTGGCTGCGCGCACCGGGCAGGCGGGCGTTGAGGCTTTTTGCCAGCTCATAGGCCGTGCCCTTGGCCTGATTGTCCTTGAGGTCCGCCGCGAGCGCCGCGAAGGCATCGTCACCCGGCAGGCCCTGGCCGTTCCAGCCGCCCAGGGCCACGGTCGTCTTGGGCAAAGCATCTGCGATTGTCGGATCATAGACGGCGCGCGACAGCAGGAGCACGATTGGGATGCCGAAGCTCAGCCCCAGGAGGATGAGCAAAGGCGCCGCCAGCAGCAGCGTGCGCAGCCGGTCGCCGAATTCGGCGCGCCGGAGCGCCGAAT
>NZ_RZOF01000148.1:0-13603 GCF_003998955.1 Mesorhizobium sp. M4B.F.Ca.ET.017.02.2.1
ATCTTCCAGTCGCCGGTATGGATGACGGTGCCAGCCGGCGTGGTGATCGCCAGCGACATCGGCTCGGGAATCGAGTGGGCGACCGGGATGGCCTCGATCTCGAACGGGCCGATGGTGAATTTCTCGCCGGCCCGGTAGATCATCGCCGGCACCTTCGGCGCGCCCTGCTCGCCCTGCCGCTTGGCCTCCAGCAGGCCGGCGGTGAACGGCGTCATCCAGACCGGCGCCTTCAGCCTCGGCCAGATGTCGAGCAGCGCGCCGTAATGGTCCTCGTGCGCGTGCGTGATGACGATGCCGCGCAGATTGTCGAGGTTCTCCTCGATGAAGCGCGTGTCGGGCAGGATCAGGTCGACGCCGGGATGCGCGGTGTCGGGAAAGGTGACGCCGACATCGACGACGATCCACTCGCGCGCATCGGTCGGCCCGTAGCCGTAGAGGGCGAAGTTCATGCCGATCTCGCCGACGCCGCCGAGCGGCACGAAGACGAGTTCGGCGTTTTCCGCTTTCGCCATGTTCTTTCCTTCCTGGCCCGTCAAACCCGGGCCGACGCGACGGCGCCGAAATGCACGTCGCCGGCGGCGATCGTCACGACAGTTCCCGCATCGTCGCGGATCACGAAACGGCAGTCCTCGTCAATGGTCTCGAACGTCCCGCGCACCACATTACCGTCAACCCTGACAGCAACTTCGCCGCCCAGCCCCGCCGCGCGCGCCAGCCAGCGCCGCCTGATGGCGGCAAGCCCGCGCCCGTCGTCCCACAGCCGGGCATTCTCGTTCCAGGCATCCGACAGCGCCAGAAACAGGGTCTCGGCATCGCAATTCGCGCCAAGCGCGCGCAGCGATGTCGCCGGATACGGCAAATCCTCGGGATATGCCACCACATTGACGCCGATGCCGACCGCCACCGCAAAGCGATCGCCTTCGAGCAGCGCCGATTCCAGCAGGATGCCGGCGAGCTTGGCGCCGGAGGCAAGCACGTCGTTCGGCCATTTCAGCTCGAAGCGGTTCTTGCCCTGGCTTGCGCCGTCAACGCCGATCGCGATCCTGCCTTGCGGCACGACGGCATCGAGCGCATCGGCAAGCGCCAGCCCGGCGACGAAGCCGAGCGTAGCGGCGAGCCGCAATTCGCCGCCGCTGACGATGAGCAATGTCGCGGCCAGGTTGCCCTCGGGGGTCGCCCAGGTCCGGCCCCGCCGGCCGCGCCCGCTTTCCTGCTTTTTGGAAACGACCCACAGCTTGCCCAGATCGCCGGCCCGCGCATGGGCGAGCGCCAGCGCGTTGGTGGAGCCGACCGTATCATGGGCTTCGAGCCGGAACCCTTCCGACGCCGCGGTTGGAGCCAGCCGAAACGCCATCCCGTCAGAAGAAGGTCTTCGCTGCGGCTTCGGCATAGGTGCCGATCGGCCCGCCGATCAGCACGTAGAACAGCACGAAGGCGCCGCTGACGCCAAGCACGAGGCGCAGCTCGCTGGCCATCGGCACGAAGCCGCCGACCGGCTCGTCGAACCACATTATCTTGATGATGCGCAGATAATAGTAGGCGCCCACCACCGAGGCCAGCACGCCGATGATCGCCAGCGCGTAGAGGCCTGCGTTGATGGCGGCGAGGAAGACGTACCACTTCCCCCAGAAGCCGGCGAGCGGCGGAATGCCGGCCAGCGAGAACATCAGGATGGTGAGGATCGTCGCCATGATCGGGTTGGTCGAGGCGAGCCCGGCGAGATCGCTGATCTGCTCGACATTGCCCTCCTTGCGCCGCATGGCGAGGATGAAGGCGAAGGTGCCGAGCGTCATGACCAGATAGATCAGCATGTAGATGGCGACGCCGCGCACGCCGGCCTGGCTGTTGGCGGCGAGGCCGACCAGCGCGTAGCCCATGTGACCGATCGAAGAATAGGCCATCAGCCGCTTGATGTTGGTCTGGCCGATGGCCGCGAAGGCGCCGAGCGCCATCGAGGCGATCGAGATGAAGACGATGATCTGCTGCCAGTCCGCGGCGATCGGCTTGAACGCGCCCATGGTGACGCGCACGATCAGCGCCATCGCCGCCATCTTGGGGGCCGCCGCCAGGAAGGCCGTCACCGGGGTCGGCGCGCCCTCATAGACGTCCGGCGTCCACATGTGGAACGGCACCGCCGAGATCTTGAAGGCAAGGCCGGCCAGCACGAACACCAGGCCGAAGACGAGGCCGAGCTGGCGCTCGCCGCTGCCGAGCGCTGTCGCAATGTCCTGGAAGCCGGTGTTGCCGGTGTAGCCGTAGATCAGCGAGATGCCGTAGAGCAGCATGCCCGACGACAGCGCGCCGAGCACGAAATATTTGAGGCCCGCCTCGGTCGAGCGGACGCTGTCGCGGTTGATCGCCGCCAGCACGTAGATCGCCAGTGACTGGAGTTCGAGGCCGAGATAGAGCCCGATCATGCCGTTGGCCGAGATCATCAGCATCATGCCCAGCGTGCAGAGCAGGATCAGCACCGGATACTCGAACTTGTCGAAATGCTCCTGCTTGGCGAAGCGCATCGACATGACCAGCGTCACCGCCGAGCCGATCAGCGCCAGCAGCTTCATGAAGCGGGCGAAGGAATCCTGGACGAAAGCGCCGCCGTAAGCCGTGCCCTGTCCACCGGAAGAGGCGACCCAGAAGCCGGCGAGCACCAGTATGGCGACGGCAAGGCCGGTCACCGTCATGGTGGTGTTGGAGCGCGAATAGGCGCCCACCATCAACAGCGCCAGCGCGCCGATGGCGAGGATCAGCTCCGGCGTCGAGAGCGAAAAGCTGGAGAGAAGGTCCGGCGTCATGATTCGCAAAACCCCTGGTCAGTTCGCCGCCGCGGTCTGCGCGGAGCCGATGGATGCGGTGACATTGGTGACGAGCGCCTTGACCGATGCGGCCGTGGCGTCGAAGACGGGCGCGGGATAGACGCCGAAGAAGATGACCAGCACCACCAGCGGGTAGATGATCGCCTTCTCGCGCGTCGACAGATCCAGCAGGCCCTTCAGGCTGTCCTTGGTCAGCGACCCGAAGATCACCCGGCGATAGAGCCAGAGCGCGTAGGCCGCCGACAGGATGACGCCGGTGGCCGCGAAGAACGCCACCCAGGTGTTGACCCTGAACACGCCGAGCATGGTCAGGAATTCGCCGACGAAGCCGCTGGTGCCGGGCAGGCCGACATTGGCCATGGTGAAGACCATGAACACGGTGGCATATTTCGGCATGTTGTTGACCAGCCCGCCATAGGCGTCGATCTCGCGCGTGTGCATGCGGTCGTAGATGACGCCAACGCACAGGAACAGCGCGCCGGAGACGAGGCCGTGGCTGAGCATCTGGAAGATCGCGCCCTGCACGCCTTCCTGGTTCATGGCGAAGATGCCCATGGTGACGAAGCCCATATGGGCGACCGACGAATAGGCGATCAGCTTCTTCATGTCCTCCTGCATCAGCGCCACCAGCGAGGTGTAGATGATGGCGACGACCGAGAGCGTGAACACCAGCGGCGCGAACATTTCCGACGCCAGCGGGAACATCGGCAGCGAGAAGCGCAGGAAGCCGTACCCGCCCATCTTCAGGAGGATCGCGGCCAGGATCACCGAGCCCGCCGTCGGCGCCTCGACGTGCGCGTCCGGCAGCCAGGTATGCACTGGCCACATCGGCATCTTCACCGCGAAGGAGGCGAAGAAGGCGAGCCACAGCCAGGTCTGCATGTTGGCCGGGAAGTTGTGCGTCAAAAGCGTCGTGATGTCGGTGGTGCCGGACTGGTAGAACATCGCCATGATGGCGAGCAGCATCAGCACCGAGCCGGCGAGCGTGTAGAGGAAGAACTTGAACGAGGCGTAGACGCGCCGCTTGCCGCCCCATACGCCGATGATGATGAACATCGGGATCAGGCCGGCCTCGAAGAAGACGTAGAACAGCACGATGTCGAGCGCGCAGAAGACGCCGATCATCAGCGTTTCCAGGAGCAGGAAGGCGATCATGTAGGCCTTGACCCGCTTCTCGATCGCTTCCCACGACGCCAGGATGCAGAGCGGCATCAGGAAGGTGGTCAGGATGACGAACAGCATCGAGATGCCGTCGACGCCCATGTGGTAGGAGATGCCCGAATCCAGCCAGGCGGCCTTCTCGACGAACTGGAAGCCGGCCTGCGAATTGTCAAAACCCTTCCAGATGAACAGCGAGATGACGAAGGTGATGCTCGTCGTCCACAGCGCGATGGCGCGGATGTTGCGGCGCGCGTTTTCGCTGTCGTCGTTGATGAACAGGATGAGCAGCACCCCTACCAGCGGCAGAAAGGTGACCAGCGAGAGGATTGGCCAGGCGGTCATCAGAGCATCATCCAGGTGACGAGTGCGGCAACGCCGATCAGCATGGCGAAGGCGTAGTGGTAGAGGTAGCCGGTCTGCAGCTTGACGACGCGGTTGGTGACATCGACGACGCGCGCCGAGACCCCGTCAGGCCCGAGCCCGTCGATGATGGCGCCGTCGCCGGTCTTCCACAGGAACCTGCCGAGGCGCTTCGCCGGCCGCACGAACAGGACGTCGTAGAGCTCGTCGAAATACCACTTGTTGAGCAGGAAGGCGTAGAGCAGGCGATGGTTGGCGGCGACGCTGGCGGGCAGTTCCGGCGAGCGGATGTAGAACTTCCAGGCGACCGCGAAGCCGATGACCATGGCGATGAACGGCGCCAATTCGACCCACAGCGGCAGTTCGTGGATCTCGTGCAGGATGTGGTTGTCCGGCAGCGTGAACAGCGATGCCTTCCAGAACTCGGCATAGCCCTCGCCGATGAAGGCGCCGTGGAAGATGATGCCGGCAAACAGCGCGCCCGCGGCCAGGATGAACAGCGGCACCAGCATCACCGGCGGCGATTCATGGACATGGTGCATGACCTCGTGGCTGGCGCGCGGCTGGCCGTGGAAGGTCATGAAAATCAGCCGCCAGGAGTAGAAGGACGTGAAGGCTGCGGCGACGACCAGCAGCACGAAGGCGGTGCCGGCGAACAGGTTGTGGCTGGCAAAGGCGCTCTCGATGATGGCGTCCTTGGAGAAGAAGCCGGCGGTGCCGATGACCGTCACCGGAATGCCGACGCCGGTCAGCGCCAGCGTGCCGATCACCATCATCCAGTAGGTCTTCGGAATGAGCGTCCTCAGGCCGCCCATGTTGCGCATGTCCTGCTCGTCGGACACGGCGTGGATCACCGAGCCCGAACCGAGGAACAACAGTGCCTTGAAGAAGGCGTGCGTGAACAGATGGAAGATCGCCGCGCCATAGGCGCCGACGCCGAGCGCCACGAACATGTAGCCGAGCTGCGAGCAGGTCGAATAGGCGATGACGCGCTTGATGTCGTTCTGGACCAGGCCGACCGTGGCCGCGAAGAAGGCGGTGAAGGCGCCGATGAAGGTGACGACCGTCAGCGCCGAATGCGACAGCTCGAACAGCGGCGACAGCCGGGCCAGCATGAACACGCCCGCCGTCACCATGGTGGCGGCATGGATCAGCGCCGAGACCGGCGTCGGGCCTTCCATGGCGTCGGGCAGCCAGGTGTGCAGCGGCACCTGCGCCGACTTGCCCATCGCGCCCATGAAGAGCAGCAGGCAGACCACGGTCATCGCCGAGTGCTTGTCGAGCGCATAACCAAGGAAGGTGAGCACGGCGGCGCCGTGCTCGGCGCCCTCCACCGGAACGAAGCTCGCCGCATTGGCGAAGATGGTGCCAAGATTGACCGAGCCGAACAGCACGAAGACGCCGAAGATGCCGAGCGCGAAGCCGAAATCGCCGACGCGGTTGACGACGAAGGCCTTGATCGCCGCGGCATTGGCCGACGGCTTCTTGTACCAGAAGCCGATCAGCAGATAGGAGGCGAGACCGACGCCTTCCCAGCCGAAGAACATCTGCACCAGATTGTCGGCCGTCACCAGCATCAGCATGGCGAAGGTGAACAGCGACAGATAGGCGAAGAAGCGCGGCCGGTTCGGATCGTGGTGCATGTAGCCGATCGAGTAGATGTGGACCAGCGCCGACACGGTGTTGACGACGACCAGCATCACCACCGTCAGCGTGTCGATCCTGAGCGCCCAGGACGCGTCGAGCCCGCCCGACTGGATCCAGCGCAGCACGGGTACGGTGAACACCTCGCCTTCGCCGAAGCCGACCGAGAAGAAGGCGATCCACGACAGCACGGCCGAGATCACCAGGAAGCCGGAGGTGATGTATTCGGACGCCTTGGCGCCGAGCGACGTGCCGAACAGGCCGACGATCAGGAAGCCGAGTAGCGGAAGGAAGACGATCGCTTGATACATGACTGTCCCGTCAACCCTTCATCATGTTGACGTCTTCGACCGCGATCGAGCCGCGGTTGCGGAAGAAGACGACGAGAATGGCAAGACCGATCGCGGCCTCGGCCGCGGCGACCGTCAGCACGAACAGCGCGAACACCTGTCCGACGAGATCGCCGAGCGCCGCCGAGAAGGCGACGAAATTGATGTTGACCGCCAGCAGGATCAGCTCGACCGACATCAGGATGACGATGACGTTCTTGCGGTTCAGGAAGATGCCGAACACGCCGAGCGTGAACAGGATCGCCGATACGGTGAGGTAGTGCGCGATGCCGACGACCATCTCAGATGCCCTCGCCCGATTTGACCTTGCGGATTTCCATGCCCGTCGCCGGCGTGCGGCCGACCTGGGCTGCGATCGACTGCCGCTTGACGCCCGGCTTGTGGCGCAGCGTCAGCACGATGGCGCCGATCATGGCGACCAGCAGCACGAGGCCGGCGATCTGGAAGTAATAGAGGTAGTCCGTGTAGAGGATATCGCCGAGCGCGGCGGTGTTGGTGCGCTGGGCGAGATCCGGAATGGGCTTGGCCACCGTCGAGGCCAGCTGCGGCGCGAAAGTGTAGCCGCCGAGCACGACGATCAGCTCCGCCGCCAGGATCAGCCCGACGAGCGCGCCGATCGGGGCGTATTGCAGCGCGCCTTCCTTCATCTCGGCGAAGTCGACGTCGAGCATCATAACGACGAACAGGAACAGCACCATGACCGCGCCGACATAAACGACGAGCAGGATCATCGCCAGGAACTCGGCGCCGGTCAGCATGAACAGGCCGGCGGCGTTGAAGAAGGTCAGGATCAGGAACAGCACCGAATGCACGGGGTTGCGCGACGAAATGACCATGAACGCCGACGCCACCGCGACAAAGGCGAAGAGGTAGAAGAAAGCCGCCTCTAGTCCACTCAGCATGGGGTTCCCCCGGGTTCCTGTCCAAACAGGACGTTCGTCCTGTTTGCTCTTTCTGGCTTCGTTTCCGCCTCCGGTTGCGAAGCCGCGTGTTCCTTAGACGAGGCCCCTCGCCCCGTCCATGCGTCAAATGTCAGCGATAGGGCGAGTCCAGCGCGATGTTGCGCGCCAGTTCGCGCTCCCACCGGTCGCCGTTCGCGAGCAGCCTGTCCTTGTCGTAGTAAAGCTCCTCGCGCGTCTCCGTCGCGAATTCGAAATTCGGCCCTTCGACGATGGCGTCGACCGGGCAAGCCTCCTGGCAGAAGCCGCAATAGATGCACTTCACCATGTCGATGTCGTAGCGCACGGTGCGGCGCGTGCCGTCGTTGCGGCGCGGGCCGGCCTCGATGGTGATGGCCTGCGCCGGGCAGATCGCCTCGCACAGCTTGCAGGCGATGCAGCGTTCCTCGCCGTTCGGATAGCGGCGCAGCGCATGCTCGCCGCGGAAGCGCGGGCTGATCGGCCCTTTCTCGTGCGGATAGTTGATCGTCTCCTTCGGCGCGAAGAACTGGCGCATCGACAGGAAGAAAGCGCTGACGAAATCCTTCAGCAGCAGCGCCTTTGCGGCTTGGGCGAGAGCGGACATCACGCAAATCCCGTGAGCTTGAGGAAGGCCGCGGTGGCGATTACCATGAACAGCGAGATCGGCAGGAAGACCTTCCAGCCCAGCCGCATCAGCTGGTCGTAGCGGTAGCGCGGCACGAACGCCTTGACCATGGAAATGCCGAAGAACACCAGGCAGACCTTGAGCACGAACCAGATCAGCCCTGGCACCCAGGTGAAGGGGGCGAAGTCGAACGGGGGCAGCCAGCCGCCGAGGAACAGGATGGTGGCCAGCGCGCACATCAGGACAATGGCGACATATTCGCCGAGGAAGAAGAGCAGGAACGGCGTCGACGAATATTCGACCATGTGGCCGGCGACAAGTTCCGATTCGGCCTCCACCAGGTCGAAGGGCGGGCGGTTCGTCTCGGCCAGCGCCGAGATGAAGAAGATGACGAACATCGGGAACAGCGACAGCCAGTGCCAGTCGAGGAAGGTGTTGGGCAGGCCAAGCCGCGTGCCGAGCCCATCATGCTGCGACATGACGATGTCGGACAGGTTGAGCGAGCCGACGCAAAGCAGCACGGTGACGATGACGAAGCCGATCGAGACTTCGTAGGACACCATCTGCGCGGCCGAGCGCAGCGCGCCGAGGAACGGATATTTCGAATTGGACGCCCAGCCGCCCATGATCACGCCATAGACCTCGAGCGAGGAGATGGCGAAGACGTAGAGGATGCCGACATTGACGTTGGCGATCGCCCAGCCCTCGTTGACCGGAATGACCGCCCAGGCCGAGATCGCCAGCACCGCCGACACCAGCGGCGCCAGCAGGAAGACGCCCTTGTTGGCGCCTGACGGGATCACCGGCTCCTTGAAGACGAACTTCAACAGGTCGGCGAAGGCCTGCAGCGTGCCCCAGGGGCCGACCACGTTCGGACCGCGGCGCAACTGCACCGCCGCCCAGATCTTGCGGTCGGCGTAGAGGATGTAGGCGACGAAGATCAGCAGCACGACGATCAGCACGACCGACTTCAGCAGGATCAGCAGCGCCGGCAGCACGTAGAAGGAGAAGAAGGTTTCCATGCTTATTCCGCCGCCTGCTTGAAGCCGCTCTTGGCCAGCGCCGAGCATTCCGCCATCACGGCAGAGGCCCGCGCGATCGGGTTGGTCAGGTAGAAATCCTTCACCGGCGAGGTGAAGGTGCCCTTGTTCAGCCGACCGCCGAGCTTCGCCACCTTGGCAACGTCGTCGGCGCTGCCGGCCAGAACCTGGTCGATGCGGGCAAGATGCGGATATTCGCCATAGAGCCTGGCGCGCAGCTGCGGCAGCGAATCGAAGGGCAGCTTCTTGCCGAGCACATCCGACAGCGCCCTCAGGATCGCCCAGTCCTCGCGCGCGTCGCCGGGCGCGAAGCCGGCGCGATTGGTCTGCTGCACGCGGCCTTCGGTGTTGACGTAGGTGCCGGACTTTTCGGTGTAGGCGGCGGCTGGCAGGATGACGTTGGCGCGGTGCGCGCCGGCGTCGCCATGCGTGCCGACATAGACGACGAACGCGCCGCCGGTCTTGGCCATGTCGATCTCGTCGGCGCCGAGCAGGAACAGCACGTCCGTCTCGCCGAGCATGGCAGCGACGCCCTTGCCGCCCTCGCCCGGCACGAAGCCGAGGTCGAGGCCGCCGACGCGGCCGGCGGCATTGTGGAGCACGGCAAAACCGTTCCAGTCGGCGCGGGCGGCATTGACGGACGCGGCGAGCCTGGCCGCCTGGCCGAGCACGGCCGCGCCGTCGGCGCGCGCCAGCGCGCCCTGGCCGACGATGATCAGCGGATGCGTCGCCTTCTTCAGCACCTGGAAGAACTTGCCGTTGCCGTCGGCCAGGTCCTTCAGCGATTCCGGACCGGCGCCGATCTGCTCATAGTCGTAGCGCGTGTCGCCGACCTCGCCGATGACGCCGACCGGCAGGTTACCGATGCGCCAGCGCTTGCGGATGCGGGCATTGAGCACCGAGGCCTCGAAGCGCGGATTGGCGCCGATGATCAGCACCGCGTCGGCCTGCTCGATGCCCTCGATGGTCGGGTTGAAGATGTAGCTGGCGCGTCCGAGCGAGGGATCGAGCGCGGCGCCGTCCTGGCGACAGTCGGTATTCTTCGAGCCGAGCGCCGCCATCAGAAGCTTCAGCGCATAGATTTCCTCGACCGCGGCGAGATCGCCGGCAATGGCGCCGATCCGCTCGGGCGCCGTCTTGCCCACCTCGTCCTTGATCGCAGCGAAGGCTTCCGCCCAGCTTGCCGCAACGAGCTTGCCATCCTTGCGCACATAGGGGCGGTCGAGGCGCTGCGTGCGCAGGCCGTCCCAGATGAAGCGGGTCTTGTCCGAGATCCATTCCTCGTTCACCGCCTCGTTGACGCGCGGCAGGATGCGCATCACCTCGCGACCGCGGCTGTCGACGCGG
Organism: Mesorhizobium sp. M4B.F.Ca.ET.017.02.2.1; assembly: GCF_003998955.1. Classification (NCBI taxonomy): domain Bacteria; kingdom Pseudomonadati; phylum Pseudomonadota; class Alphaproteobacteria; order Hyphomicrobiales; family Phyllobacteriaceae; genus Mesorhizobium; species Mesorhizobium sp. M4B.F.Ca.ET.017.02.2.1. The sequence goes on from NZ_RZOF01000148.1 coordinate 10,264, forward strand.
ATCGCCGAGCCGACCGCATCCATGACGTCGATGGATTCGGTCTTGGTCAGCTCCCACGGCCGCGCCTGGAAGGCGAACGGCTTGGAGGTCAGCGCGCCGACCGGGCAAAGGTCGATGACATTGCCCTGCAGCTCCGAGGTCATCGCCTGCTCGAGATAGGTGGTGATCTCTGCATCCTCGCCGCGGCCGATCAGGCCGAGTTCGGAAATGCCGGCGACCTCGGTGGTGAAGCGGACGCAGCGCGTGCAGTGGATGCAGCGGTTCATCACCGTCTTGACCAGCGGCCCGATATACTTGTCTTCCACCGCGCGCTTGTTCTCGTGGTAGCGCGAGGAATCGACGCCGAAGGCCATCGCCTGGTCCTGCAGGTCGCATTCGCCGCCCTGGTCGCAGATCGGGCAGTCGAGCGGATGGTTGATCAGCAGGAATTCCATCACGCCTTCGCGGGCCTTCTTGACCATCGGCGTGTTGGTGAAGATTTCCGGCGCCTCGCCATTCGGCCCGGGGCGCAAATCGCGCACGCCCATGGCGCAGGAGGCCTGCGGCTTGGGCGGGCCACCCTTCACCTCGATCAGGCACATGCGGCAGTTGCCGGCGATCGACAGCCGCTCATGGAAGCAGAAGCGCGGCACTTCCGCGCCGGCGTCCTCGGCCGCCTGCAGCAGCGTGTAGTGGTCGGGTACAGTGATCTCTTTCCCGTCGACCTTGAGCTTTGCCATCTCGCCTCAAACCTCTGCGGACGTCCCGCAATCCCTCTTTGCGGGCGCGACCAGAGCCGCGCCCGGCATTGAATTTCAACCCTTGGCCGCCAGCGCCGTTGCCTGGCTGGTCCAGTCGTCGCGGCCGACGCGGCCGGCGAGCGACAGATAGTCCTCGACCCAGGCGATCTCTTCCGCCGTCCAGGCCGCGATCTGGCCGTATGACCAGATGCCGAGGCCGTTGAGCACCTTCTCCAGCTTCGGGCCGATGCCCGAGATCGCCTTGAGGTCGGCCGGCTCCACCGGCCTGTCGATCGCCTTGGGCTGCCTGAAATCCTCCGGCATCAGTCCGGCCGCGGCACTGCTGGCCACCGTGTCGGCGCCGCCGGTGTCCTGCGCCTTCTCGACGCTGGTCTGGGCGATGTCGGTCACATCCCTGGCGAAGGTCTGCGCCTCGGCGATCAGCGTCTTTGCCGCCTTGCGCGCCTTGGACGAGGTCTTCTGGGCTTCCGCGAGTTCCTCGCTCCGCGCCTCGAAATCGTCGACGATTGGCTGGAACAGCCGCTGCGAGGCTTCTGCGGCGCCCGAAAGCGCGCCCAGCCAGACACCGAAGGCATGATTGGCCAGCCCGATGCTTATCGCCGACATGGCGGCGACTCCGGCGACAGGGTGCGCCAGGAGATTGACGGCGCTGGCCATCTCCTTAGGCATCATCCTGGTCAGATCCTGGTTCATCTTCTCCAACTGTTCCATGTCGGGCATCAGTACATAGGGTATCGAATACAGCGCCATCGAGTGCTCCTGGTCGTTTCTTCGTATGCCCCGCCCGTTATTCCTGTCGCCGGGCTTTCGCCCGCAATTCCAACCTTACTCCGCCGCCACCATCACCGGCTCGACCCGGTGCGCGTTGCGCGAAAACTCGTCGATGCGGCGCTCCACCTCGCCGCGGAAATGCCGCATCAGGCCCTGGATCGGCCACGCCGCCGCGTCGCCCAGCGCGCAGATCGTGTGGCCCTCGACCTGTTTGGTGACGTCGAGCAGCATGTCGATCTCGCGTTTCTGCGCCTCGCCGCGCACCAGCCGCTCCATCACCCGCCACATCCAGCCGGTGCCTTCGCGGCACGGCGGCGGTCATCGTGATGGACAAGTCGACCGATATCGTGAAGGCGATCGCCAGGCTCTCCTACTTCTACAAGCATGAGAGCTGCGGCCAGTGCACGCCGTGCCGAGGCCGGATTTCAGGTCGCGCAGCGCGTCGAAATCCATCGGCGTGTCGATGATCTGCTCGGCCGGCACCAGCGGCACCGACGCGCCGCCCGGAATGACCGCCAGCAGATTGTCCCAGCCACCGCGGATGCCGCCGCAATGCGTGTCGATCAGTTCGCGGAACGGGATCGACATCGCCTCTTCGACGGTGCACGGATTGTTGACGTGGCCGGAGACGCAGAACAGCTTGGTACCGACATTGTTCGGCCGGCCGAAGGACGAGAACCAGGCAGCGCCGCGCCGCAGGATGGTCGGCGCCACCGCGATCGACTCGACATTGTTGACGGTGGTCGGGCAGCCATAGAGGCCGACATTGGCCGGGAATGGCGGCTTCAGCCGCGGCTGGCCCTTCTTGCCTTCGAGGCTTTCGAGCAGCGCCGTCTCCTCGCCGCAGATATAGGCGCCGGCGCCGTGGTGCATGTAGACGTCGAAGTCGTAGCCGGAGGTGTTGTTCTTGCCGATCAGCTTGGCCTCGTAGGCCTCGTCGATCGCCCGTTGCAGCGCCTCGCGCTCGCGGATGAACTCGCCGCGCACATAGATGTAGGCGGCGATCGCGCCCATGGCGAAGCCGGCGAGCAGCGCGCCCTCGACCAGCGTGTGCGGGTCGTTGCGCAGGATGTCGCGGTCCTTGCAGGTGCCGGGCTCGGATTCATCGGCGTTGATGACCAGGTAGCTCGGCCGCCCGTCGCTCTGCTTGGGCATGAACGACCATTTCAAGCCGGTCGGGAAACCGGCGCCGCCGCGGCCGCGCAGGCCCGACGCCTTCATCTCGTTGACGATCCACTCGCGGCCCTTGGCGACCAGGCCAGGCGTGTTATCCCAGGCGCCGCGCGCCATGGCGCCGTTGAGCGACTTGTCGAAGAGGCCGTAGATGTTGGTGAAGATGCGGTCTTTGTCCTGAAGCATGGTTCGTCCCTCAGACCGGCTTCTTGCCGAAGACGCGGATGTATTCGGCGACCCCGCCCTTGGCGAGCGCCTTGGCCTGCTTGACCCAGTCGTCGCGCTCGATGCGGCCCTTGAAGTTCAAGTAGCCGTCGACCCATTCGCGCTCGGCCTTCTTCCAGGATGCTACCTGCGCGAAGGTGTAGATGCCGAGCGAATGCAGCGTGCCCTCGATCTTCGGACCAACGCCGGAGATCAGCTTGAGGTCGTCCACCGCGACCGGGCGCTCTATGCCGGCGGGCCGGTTCTTGTCGTCGAGCGAAGGTTTTGCGGCGGCAGGCTGCTTGGCTTCCGGCGACTTGAAGGCGGCAACCGGCTCGCCCTTGTTCTTCGGTCCGTTGCGCTGCTTCGAGACCCCCTCGACTTCCGGCGAGGCCTTGTTGGCGTTGGCGGCGGAATGCCGCGGCGCTGAGACGCTGGCCGCTCTTTCCACG
>NZ_RZOF01000149.1:0-13485 GCF_003998955.1 Mesorhizobium sp. M4B.F.Ca.ET.017.02.2.1
CTTCCTGTGCGAGCCGATGGCCTCCGCCGACGAGGCGCGCGCCGCCGTCACGGCAGCGGCGGAAAGCGGCAAGCCGGTCTGGGTGTCGTGGACGCTCGCCGACCACGGCACGCCGCGCCTGCGCAGCGGCGAGACGATCGCCGCGGCGTCGAGAGCGCTCGGCGACCTCCCGGTCGTTGCCAGGCTGGTCAATTGCTGTCGGCCGGAAGCCGTCAGCGCGGCATTGCCCGATCTGATCGCCCTCGGCGGACCGGTCGGCGCCTACGCCAACGGCTTCACCTCGATCGAGGCGCTGAAGCATGGCGGCACGGTCGACGTGCTGCATGCCCGCCACGACCTCGACCCGCGGGCCTATGCCGACCAGGCCATCGGCTGGGTCGAGGCCGGCGCCCTCATCGTCGGCGGTTGTCGCGAGGTCGGCCCCACCCCCATCGCCGCTCTGCGCGACCGGCTCGACGAGGCCGGCCACCGGATTTCGGGAGTTCAATGATGCCCAGACCCTCATCGCGCATCGCCGGCATCGTGCCTTCGGGCAAGGACGGCTGGGAGGTGCATTTCGCCGCCTGGACCCGCAAGCAGGCCGGCGAGGACATCATCATGCTGTCGGTCGGCGACCATGATTTCGACACGCCCTCGCAGACGATCGAAGCCTGCGTCAGCGCCGTTCGCGCCAGCAACCACCACTACACGCCGCTGCCCGGCCTGCCGCGACTGCGCAAGGCGATGGCGGCGGCTTCGACCGCTTGCACCGGCGTCCTGACGGAACCCGACCAGGTCATTGCCACGCAGGGCGGACAGGCGGCTCTCTACGCCGCCGTGCAGGCCGTGCTCGATCCCGGTGACCATGCCATCGTCGTCGCGCCCTACTACGCCACCTACCCCAACACGTTCAGTGCGGCGGGCGCCGAATTCACCGTGGTCGAAACCCCGGCCGAGAACGGCTTCCAGCCGCGGGCCGACATGATCCGCGAGGCGCTCAAACCCAACACCCGCGCCATCCTCATCAACACACCGAACAACCCGACCGGCGCCGTGTATTCGCGCGAGCGGCTGGAGGAACTGGCGCAAGTTTGCCGCGAGCATGACCTCTGGCTGCTCTCCGACGAGGTCTACTGGACGCTCGGCGGCGGCGAGCACATCTCGCCGCGCTCGCTGCCCGGCATGGCCGAGCGCACGCTGGTCATCAATTCGATGTCGAAGAGCCACGGCATGACCGGCTGGCGCATGGGCTGGCTGACCGGCCCAAGCGAGATGATCACGCTGCTCATCAACCTCAATTTGGTGACAACCTACGGCCTGCCGGCCTTCATCTCGATCGCCTGCGCCGAGGCGCTTGAAAACCACTACGGCGTCAAGGAGATCGCCGAGCGTTACGCGGGGCGGCGCACGCTGTTCCTCGAAGCGATCCGCGGCATGAACGATGTCACCGTGCGCGGCTCCGAAGGCGGCATGTATGTGATGCTCGATATCTCGGCCGTCGAACGCGACGACGAGAAATTCGCCTGGGCGCTGCTCGACAAGGAAAAGGTCGGCGTCATGCCGGGCTCGAGTTTCGGCGAGGCCGCCGCCGGACATATCCGCATCAGCCTCTGCCAGCCGGAGCCCATCCTCAAGGAAGCAGCGCTTCGCCTGCGCCGCTTCGCTTCCGCTTACCGCCGCGAGGCCGCATGACCAAGAGCATTCCCAGCAAGGCCCGCGCCGTCATCATCGGCGGCGGCGTCTCCGGCTGCTCGGTCGCCTATCATCTGGCCAAGCTCGGCTGGACCGACATCGTGCTGCTCGAACGCAAGCAGCTCACCTGCGGCACGACCTGGCATGCCGCCGGCCTGATCGGCCAGTTGCGCGCCTCGCAGAACATGACCCGGCTGGCGAAATATTCGGCCGACCTCTACGTCAAGCTCGAAGCCGAGACCGATGTCGGCACCGGCATGCGCCAGGTCGGCTCGATCACCGTGGCGCTGACCGAAGAGCGCAAGCACGAGATCTACCGGCAGGCCTCGCTGGCCCGCGCCTTCGATGTCGATGTCCGCGAGATTTCGCCCAGCGAAGTCAAGCAGATGTATCCGCATCTCAACGTGTCCGATGTCGTCGGCGCGGTGCACCTGCCGCTCGACGGCCAGTGCGACCCCGCCAACATCGCCATGGCGTTGGCCAAGGGCGCGCGCCAGCGCGGCGCGACAGTCATCGAGAACGTCAAGGTGACCAAGGTCCACACCAAGGGAGGCCGCGTCTCCGGCGTGTCGTGGGCACAGGGCGACGAACAGGGCACGATCGAGACCGACATCGTCGTCAACTGCGCCGGGATGTGGGCGCGCGAACTCGGCCGCCAGAACGGCGTCACCATCCCGCTGCACGCCTGCGAGCACTTCTATCTCGTGACTGAGCCGATCCCGGGGCTGACCCGCTTGCCCGTGCTGCGCGTGCCGGACGAGTGCGCCTACTACAAGGAAGATGCCGGCAAGATGATGCTCGGCGCCTTCGAGCCGGTGGCCAAACCCTGGGGCATGGACGGCATTCGCGAGGATTTCTGCTTCGACCAGCTGCCCGAGGACATGGATCATTTCGAGCCGATCCTCGAAATGGGCGTCAACCGCATGCCGATGCTGGGCACCGCCGGCATCCACACCTTCTTCAACGGCCCCGAGAGTTTTACACCCGACGACCGCTACTATCTCGGCGAGGCGCCGGAACTCTCCGGCTACTGGATGGCAACCGGCTACAATTCGATCGGCATCGTCTCCTCCGGCGGCGCCGGCATGGCTTTGGCGCAGTGGATCAACGATGGCGAGGCGCCCTTCGACCTCTGGGAGGTCGACATCCGCCGCGCCCAGCCCTTCCAGAAGAACCGCCGCTATCTCAAGGAGCGCGTCTCCGAAACCCTCGGCCTGCTCTACGCCGACCATTTCCCCTACCGCCAGATGGCGACGTCGCGCGGCATCCGCCGCTCGCCGTTGCATGAGCATCTGAAGGCGCGCGGCGCCGTCTTTGGCGAGGTCGCCGGCTGGGAGCGTGCCAACTGGTTCGCCCGCGACGGCCAGGAGCGCGCGTACCGCTATTCCTGGAAGCGGCAGAACTGGTTCGACAACCAGCGCGAAGAGCATCTGGCGGTCAGGAACGGCGTCGGCCTGTTCGACATGACCTCGTTCGGCAAGATCCGCGTCGAGGGCCGCGACGCCTGTGCCTTCCTGCAAAGGCTCTGCGCCAACGACATGGACGTCGCGCCGGGCAAGATCGTCTACACGCAGATGCTCAACGCCAAGGGCGGCATCGAGAGCGACCTCACCGTGTCGCGCCTGTCGGAGACAGCCTATTTCCTCGTCGTGCCCGGCGCTACGCTGCAGCGCGACCTCGCCTGGCTAAGGCGGCATGTCGCCGACGAATTCGTCGTTATCACCGACGTCACCGCCGCCGAAGCGGTCATCTGCATGATGGGTCCCGAGTCGCGAAAACTGATCCAGAAGGTGAGCCCCAACGACTTCTCCAATGAGGCCAATCCGTTCGGAACCTTCCAGGAGATCGAGATCGGCATGGGGCTGGCCCGCGCCCACCGCGTCACCTATGTCGGCGAGCTCGGCTGGGAGCTTTATGTCTCGACCGAGCAGGCGGCCCACATCTTCGAGGCGCTCACTGACGCCGGCGCGGAGGGCGCCCTCAAGCTTTGCGGCCTGCACACGCTGGATTCCTGCCGCATCGAGAAGGCCTTCCGCCATTTCGGCCACGACATCACCGACGAGGACAATGTGCTGGAAGCTGGCCTCGGTTTCGCCGTCAAGACGGCCAAGGGCGACTTCATCGGCCGTGATGCCGTGCTGCGGAAGAGGGAAGCCGGGCTGGACCGCCGGCTGCTGCAGTTCCGCCTCAAGGACCCGCAACCCCTGCTCTTCCACAACGAGGCGATCCTGCGCGACGGCAAGATCGTCGGCCCGATCACCTCCGGCAATTACGGCCACCATCTCGGCGGCGCGATCGGGCTGGGCTACGTGCCTTGCAAGGGCGAGAGCGAGGCGGATGTTCTTGGCTCGTCCTACGAGGTGGAGATCGCCGGCGAGCGCTTCGCGGCGGAGGCATCGCTGAAGCCGATGTATGACCCCAAGGCGGAGCGGGTGAAGATGTGATCTCTTCCTTCTCCCCGTTTACGGGGAGAAGGTGCCCGAAGGGCGGATGAGGGGCAGCGCCAAGTTTCTGCCAGTGAAGCGCCGCCCCTCATCCGCCTGCCGGCATCTTCTCCCCGTAAACGGGGCGAAGAAGGCCAATCTCAAAACCGCTCCAGCTTCACCCTTACCTTCGCCAGGAACGCCGCCCTGCTGCGGGGAGTCGAGGCGTCCATCAGATAATGCGCCAGGAAGAAGGTCCGGCAGCGCGTGGCGCACAGCGCCCGCATGCCGCGCAGGATGGTCTTGCGGCCGGGCTGGCCGACGACGACGCTCCACCAGGTCGGCGCGCCGCAGGTGGTGATGACGCCGACCTTGGTCACATGCCGCATCAGCGACGTGATCCGCCCCTTGCCGGCCGGCAGCTTGAACGCGACATCGGTCGCCCAGACCCGGTCGAGCCAGCCCTTCAGCATCGCCGGCAGGCCGTACCACCAGGTCGGATAGACGAACAGGATCGCCTCGGCCCAAATGAGATGCTCGAAATGCGGTTTCAGCGCCGGATCCTGCGGCGCGCGCTCGTTGTAGAAACGCCGCTCCTCGCAGCTCATCACCGGATTGAAATTCTCGGCATAGAGGTCGAGCAGCCGGACCTCCCAACCGCGTCGCGTCAGCACCTCGACGGCACCGTCCCGGATCGATGCGCAAAAGCTCTCGGGCACCGGATGGCAATAGACCACCAGCACGCGCATCAGAATTGATCCATGCTCGCGGCCACCTTCGAAGTGAAGGCCGCCCGCGACGCGTCGGTGGAGAGGTTCATCGAGTAGTGCGCGAGATAGGAGACGGAGGCGCCCGGCTTGATGGTGGCGCGCAGCATGCGCTTGACCACCTTGCGCGGCGGGTCACCCATCAGCAGGGCCCGGAACCGGCTGCCGCCATAGGTGGTGACAGCGGCGAGCTTGCTTATGTTGTGCAGCGTCGGCTGCACCTTGCCGTCGACCAGCCTGAACGACACGCCAGGCAGGAAGACGCGGTCGAAGAAACCCTTCAGGATCGCCGGATAGCCGTAGTTCCACACCGGGAACGACAGCACCAGCGCTTCGGCTTTCCGCAGCCTTTCGACATAGCCGGCCACGGCGTCATCCGGTCCGCGCTGGTCGTGGTAGCCGAGCCGTTCGGCCCGCGTCAGCCGGGGATCGAAATCCTCGGCATAAAGGTCGCAGTCGTCGATCGTGTGACCTGCCGCGCTCAGCCGCTCGACGATCGTCCGGTGCAGGCCGGCATTGAAGCTGGTTTCCACCGGATGAGCGTAGAGGACGAGGACGTTCACGGGAGGAGTTTCCCTAGCTCAGCGCCAGGCACCCTTTTCCGCCACGCCTGTCCTTGCAACGTTGGAGATTGGCGAAAGCGGCGGAGCGAATGATCTCCCCCCTTGAGGGGGAGAGGGCCGGCAGGCCAGAGGGGGGTGCAGCGCCAAACGCCCGTCATCGTCTCACCCCACCTTTTGCAGCCCCTTGAACAGGAACGACTTGCCGGAGCGGTAGTCATAGTCCGGGTTCTCCCAGGCGATCATCTTGCCGGGGTTGAGCAGGCCTTGCGGGTCGGTCTCGCGCTTGAAGGCGAGTTGGACATCGTCGGTCCGCTTCATGCCGCCCTCTTCCAGCGTGTAGCGGTGCGGGTTGAAGATCCAGCAGCCATTATCCTCGTGGATGCGGATGATCTCGTCCAGCCGCTCTTGCGTGGTGTAGCGCACCAACGGCAGGCCGGCGGCGCCGATCGCGCCGTCGAAACGGATGAATTCCAGATGCGCCGGCACCTCGTCGCCGAAGCGGTCGACCATCGCCTTGACGTGGGCGAGATGATCCGGCGACGGATAGCGTGCTTGCAGATAGGTGATCGTCGGATCGACGCGGATCGCCCGCAGCGTCGTGTGGTTCCAGGTCAATTCGTAGGCCGGCGGCAGCCCCTTGAGATCGGCCTCCTGGTCGGCCCGGAAGACGATCTCGCCCTTGCCGCTCTTCACGAAGGCGACAAAGGCTTCGATCGCATGCGGCGCGATCATGCACACCACGATGCTCTGCTCGCGTCGGAAGAATTTTTGGTGCCGCTTGAAATAGTCGTAGGGGATCGGTGCGGCGATCGGCGTGATCAGCTTCGCCAATATGCCGTCCTGGATGGCGAGGTCGTTGCCGAAGCCGGCCGCGTCCATGAAATCGTCGAAGCCGACGATGACATCGATCCAGTCATAGGACGCCGTCAGCGGCATCTCGACCTCGGTGATGATGCCGTTGGTGCCGTAGGCGTGCATGACCTTGAGCACCTCCTCGCCGGTCAGTTCCATGACGCGCGGTTCCGCCTCCATCGTCACGGTCCGGAGCCGGATGACATTGCCGAGGTCGCGCAAGCCGCCCCAGCGGATCGAGCCGACGCCGCCCGAACCGCCAGCGACGAAGCCGCCGATCGACGCCGTGTTGTAGGTCGAGGGCGACATGCGCAGCTCCTGCGCCGAATGCGCGCGCGTCGCCTTGTCGATCTCGGCCAGCACCGCGCCCGGTCCGGTGACCACCCGCCCCGGTGCGATCGCCTTGACCTGGTTCATTTCGGCGAGGTTCAGCACCACGCCGCCGGACAGCGGCATCGCCTGCCCGTAGTTGCCGGTGCCGCTGCCGCGCGGCGTCACCGGGACGCCGCGCCGATGGCATGCCGCGAGCACGCGGATCACCTCGTCCTCGCTCTTCGGCGTGACGATCAGGTCGCCGGTGACATGGTCGAGCTGTGCTTTGAGCACCGGGCTGTACCAGTAGAAGTCGCGGCTCTTCTGCTGGACGATCGCCGGATGGTCGTCGATCTTGAGCCCTTCGAGGTCACGCTTCAGCGCTGCGATATCCATCGTCACACCATCAATTCGTCGAGTTCGGCATAGTCGGGCAGTTTCCGTTCGATCGCCCTGCCCTCGCGCACGACGATGCGATCCGATTCTGGCCGCGACAGCATTTCGGTCCAGCTCCGCCCCTTGAAGACGATGAAGTCCGCGCTGCCGCCGGCGCTGAGTGTACCAAAGCCCTCCAGCCGCATCACCTTGGCCGGCGTCGCCGCGACCGCTTGCGGCCAGTCGCCGACCGGGTGGTCGAAATGCAGGATGCGCGTCGCCATGCGGTAGACTTCGAGCATGTCGAGATCACCATAGGCGTAGAACGGATCGCGTGTGTTGTCCGACGCGACGGCGACCGCAATGCCCCTCGCCTTCATCTCATGCAGCAGCGTCACGCCCCGCCAGCGCGGCGTGGTGTTGTTGCTGCGCCGGTCCTGCAGATAGAGGTTGCACATCGGCAGCGACACCACGGCGAGCCCTGCCTTCGCCACCTTGTCCAGCGTGTCCAGCACTTCAAGGTCGGGCTGGCGCGAGAGCGAGCAGCAATGGCCGACCAGGATGTTGCCGTCAAAACCATTCCACAGCGAGGCCTCGGCAATCTTCTTCAGCGATATCGCCGCGACATCGTCGGTCTCGTCGGCGTGGAAATCGAGGTCGAGCCCGTGCTTGATCGCCTGGGCGAAGACCTGGTCGAGAAGTTCTTCCAGGTCCGGCACCATATAGGTGACGACACCGAGCACGCCCTTGGCGGCGGCGACACGTTTCGCCAACCGCTCGAACCAGGCCTTGTCGCGCACGCTCTCGATGCCCAGCAGGCAGGCCGCCTGCAGCTCGATCCGACCGCGCCACTTTTCGCGCATCGTCTCGAACACCGGCCAGGAGATTTCCTCCTGCGGCGCGACACTGTCGAGATGCGTGCGCAAGGCCCTGGTGCCGTGCGCGTAGGCGGAGCGCAGCGAGAAATCCATGCGCCGCGCCACATCCTCCGCGCTCCAGCGCGCGGCGCGGTCGGCGCCCGTGGCATTGAGCGCGCCCATGAAAGTGCCGTCGGGATTTGGCTTGCGCGGCCATATATGGCCCTTGTCGATATGGGTGTGGCAGTCGACGAAGCACGGCAGCACGATGCGGCCGGCAAGATCGATGGCATCGGCCGGCGTTTTCGAGCGACCGCGCGCGACGATGCTGGCGATCTTGCCGTCGGCCACGGCGATGTCGGCGAGCGCGAAGCCGTCGCTGTCGAAAGCCGCGGCAAAGCCAGGCGTCAGCGACTGGTGAACGCGGACATTCGCGAGATGGTAAGAACCAGAGGCCGGTATCAAGCCGCAACTCCTCGGATTACGCGGACAGACACCATCTTACCGCTCCTGCTTCAGCGCGCTCTCGTGCCAGCGGCGCAGGATCAGATGCGACACCAGCGACAGCACCAGGAAAATCAGGATGCCGGTGAGCGAGATCAGGATCAGCGCCGCGAACAGGCGCGGCGCGTTGAGCCGATAGCCGGCCTCGATGATACGCGAGGCGAGCCCCGACGACTGCCCCTGCGCGCCGGCGACAAACTCCGCCACCACCGCGCCGATCAGCGACAGGCCGCCGGCGATCTTCAGCCCGCCAAGAAAATAGGGCATCGCCGCCGGCAGGCGCAGATAGCGCAATTGCTGCCAGCGGGTCGCGCCGTTGAGCTTGAACAAATCGCGCAGGTTGCGGTCGACGGAGTTCAGCCCAAGCGTGGTGTTGGAGAGGATCGGGAAGAAGGCGACGATCCAGGCGCAGAGCAGCAGCTTGGTCGTCTGGTTGTTGATGTAGATGTTGATCAGCGGGAAGATGGCGACGATCGGCGTCACCTGCAGCACGATGGCGAAGGGGAAGAACGACATCTCCACCCATTTCGACTGCGCGAACAGCACCGCCAGCCCGACGCCGCCGATGACCGCAAGGAGCAGGCTGAGGAAGGTGATCCTGAGCGTCACCAGCAGCGAGGAAAACAACAGACCGGCATCGTCATGCAGCGTCTGCAGCACCACGCCCGGGCGCGGCAGGATGTATTGCGGGATCTCGTTCCAGACGCAGATGCGGTCCCACAGCCAGATCGCCAGCACCATGATCGCCAGCGGCAGCACCCATCTGCCGATCCGTTCCAGCCGCTCCTGGCGGACGCGGCGCGCCTCTTCGGGATCAAGCTTCAGGACTGTGTCTTCAATGGCCGTCATGGTGCGGTCCGGCGGTTGAATTGATGGCGTTGACCAGCACGTCGGACGCCTGGCGGCAGAGCGCGGCATAATCGGGCGAGGTTCGGAACGCCTCATCGCGCGGATAGGGCGCGTCGACGGCAAGCTCTCCGTGAACGCGGCCCGGCCGCGCCGCCATCACGACCACGCGACTGGACAAGAACACGCTCTCGAAAACGCTGTGGGTGACGAAGACGACGGTGAAGCGCTCGTCCTGCCACAGTTCCAGAAGGTCGTTGTTGAGCTTGAAGCGTGTGATCTCGTCGAGCGCCGCGAAGGGCTCGTCCATCAACAGGATGCGCGGTTTGGTCACCATGGCCCGCGCGATCGAGACGCGCATCTTCATGCCGCCGGAGAGCTCGCGCGGCACGGCATTTTCGAAGCCGTTGAGATGCACGCGCGCCAGCATCGCCATCACCGCGGGCTCGGCTTTTGCGCGCGACACGCCCTTCAGCCTGAGCGGCAGCCAGACATTGTCGAAGACATTCGCCCAGGGCAGCAGCGTCGGCTCCTGGAAGACGAAGCCGATGTTCGAGCGGTCGATGCCGCCGCGCCAGTCGAGCAGCCCGGAGGTCGGCGTCGACAGGCCGGCGATCAGCCTGAGCGCCGTCGACTTGCCGCAGCCCGACGGTCCGAGAAGGCTGAGGAAATCGCCTTCGCGGATTGTCAGGTCGACGTCGCTCAGCGCCGTCACGCCGTTGGAAAAGACCTTGCCGACATTGCGCAGCGCCAACAGCATCGGGCCTTCACCCGATGCCGTTGCCGGCGCCTGCGCCACTTTCTCCAGCTTCACGGTTACTTCTTCAGGTCCAGCCCGACGCCCTTGTTGATGAAGGCCAGCGTATAGGCCTTCTTGATGTCGATGCCCGGCTGCGCCACCTTGGCCTTGACCATCTTGTCGTAGAAGCTCTGGATACGCGCTTCCGTCATGCCGCCGATGCCGAGCTTTTCGGTATCGCCGGAATCGACCACGCCGAACTTCTTCAGCTGCTCGATCGAGAAGGCGATCTGCTCGTCCGTCATATCCGGATTGTCCTTCTTGATCAGGTCGTTGGCGGCCTTGTTGTCGCCGTAGAGGTAGTTGTACCAGCCCTTGGCCGAGCCATCGACGAAGCACTGCACCACCTCCGGCCGCTTGTCGATCGTGTCCTGCATAACCTCGACGGTGGTCGCGTAGGTATCCCAGCCATAGTCGGCGAGCAGGAACTGGTTCGGAACGAAGCCGCCCGCCTTCTGCACCGCGAACGGTTCCGAGGTGACGTAGCCCTGCTGGATCGACTTCTTGTTGGCGATGAACGGCGCCGGGTTGAACGTGTAGGGCACGCGCTTGGCGGCATCGAAGCCGAGCTCGGTCACCATCCACTGGAAGAAGGTCTGCGCACCCTCGTCGCCGAGGATGTACTGGTCGGCGTTCTTCAGGTCTTCCCACTTGTCCAGCCCCTGCCCGGGCTGGGACATGATGACCTGCGGGTCCTTCTGGAAGTCGGCGGCGACAACGCGCATCGGAATGCCCTGCTGCACGGCGTCGAAGGCCGACAGAAGGTTGCCGCCCATATAGAAATCGATCTTGCCGGCCAGCAGCATCGGCCGGCCGCTGACCTGCGGGCCGCCCTGCATGATGGTGACGTCGAGGCCGCACGCGGCATAGGTGCCGTCGGCGACCGCCTGGTAGTAGCCGCCATGCTCCGGCTCGGCCAGCCAGTTGGTGCCGAAGGTGACTTTCTCGTTGGCGGCCGCGCCCAGCGTGCCCGCCGCAAGCAGGACGACAGCGCCCGCCAGGATCTTCCGTTTTCCGACCATGAACATCACCCTCAATTTGCTCCGACGCGCTGCGCGCCGGGCTCGACACCATTGGTTCAAGAAGCAAGACACATGCCACCGCCTGGGCCGCCTGCTCGCGCGACAGTCGCTGCTAGCAGCGGACGGGTCATGCTGTACGAGAGGCATCGTGCGTATTTTTTGGACGCCTGTCCATAATCGCAAGGACGATGGGCACAGCCATCTTGAAGGCGTCTTTGATCGTGCCCTACCTAAAGCCCGTCGCGCCTCAACGGCACTAATGCGACGCGCTTAGGTTGTTGCTTCATGCATGTCGTTATCCCAAAACCGCTGCACATTTTTGGGCGACATGCATTAGGCTGAGACAGGAGATTGCCATGTTCCGATTCCTCGCGCCGAAGTCGATCAAGCCGCCCTTTGCCCGCTACAGCCACGGCGTCGAAGTGCCTCCCGGCAAGCGCCTGGTGCTGTGTTCGGGCCAGGTCGCCATGACCGCGGACGACCAGATTCCCGAAGATGCCGGGGCGCAGGCCGAACTCTGCTTCGCAAACGTAGCAGCGATTCTCGGCGAGGCCGGACTTGGCCTTGCCGACGTCGTGCGCATCAACACCTATGTCACCGACCGCGCCTTCCTCAGGCCCTATATGGAGGTGCGCGACCGGCTGTTCGCCAGCCCGGCGCCGGCCTCGACATTGATGATCGTCTCCGGTTTCGCCCGGCCGGAATTCAAGGTCGAGGTCGAGGTGATCGCCGCCGGATGATCGACAGGCGATGCCAGCCGCGCTAGGTCTGGCGCGATGATTTGAAGAGGCACGACATGACCGTTGCGAACAGACGCGTGTGGTGGGGCGACTACCGGACGACCGAATACGCCTCCATCGACCCGGAGGCGACGATCGCCGTGCTGCCGGTGGCGGCGATCGAGCAGCACGGACCGCATCTGCCGGTGTCGACCGACACCTCGATCATGAACGGCATGCTGGACACCGTCATCGCCCGCCTGCCCGCCGATCTCGACATCCGTATCCTGCCCGTCCAGGCGGTGGGCAAATCCAACGAACATCTGCATGCGCCGGGCACCCTCACCCTGCCGGCAACGACCCTGGTCGATGCCTGGACCGAACTCGGCCTCTCCATCGCCAGGGCCGGGGTGAGAAAGCTGATCGTCGTCAACTCGCATGGCGGCAATGAGGAGATCATGGGCATCATCACGCGCGAGCTGCGCGTGCGGGTCAAAATACTGGCGGTGAAGACGAGCTGGCAGCGTTTCGGCCGTCCGGCCGGCATGTACACCGAGCTCGAGGACCGCCACGGCATCCATGGCGGCGACGTCGAGACCTCGCTGATGCTGCATTTCCGGCCCGACCTCGTCGACATGGGCAAGGCCGACAATTTCGTTTCCAATGTCGGCCCCGCCGAGAAGGAATTCGCCCTGCTGCGCCAGACCGGCACGCACGCCTTCGCCTGGATCGCCAGCGACCTCAACCCGAACGGCGTGGTCGGCGACGCCTCGATCGCAACGGCCGAGAAAGGCCGGCTGACCGCCGAGCATCAGGCCGACGGCTTCATCAGCCTGGTCAGGGATGTGCGCAAGGCAAAGCTCGCCGACTGGCTGTCGTAATCCGAAGGGGTTCAGGCTTCGATCTTCAACTCGAAAGGTATGCCCTCGAAAGCGTCGGCGCCGCGCCCGATCGCGTCGATCGCGGCGATCATGCGGCCATCACGGCCAAGCAAGGCATCGGCAACGGCGATCAGCCGCGGATTGGGGGTCGCCGAGGGCGAGAGCGCGCGCAGCGTCTGCGCCAGCTCGACCTCGTCGCGCTTCGGCGCCAGCGCCGCGGCAATGATATAGGCCGAGGCGGTCGAGCGGCTGATGCCGGCATAGCAATGCACGACCAGCGGCTTTGCCCGATCCCAGCGATAACCGAAATCGAGCAGCGCGCGGACATGCTCCTCGCCCGGCATGGTCATGCCTTCCTGGGCCACGGCGATATCGTGCATGACCAGATGCAAGTGGTTTTCCGCCACGATCGAGGCCGGGCGCATCACTTCGGTGCCAGCGGCAAGCAACGACAGCAGGCGCTGCGCGCCGGTTCTCGCCACAGTCTCCTCGACCTTCGACAGCGAACAGACATGGATCATGGGTTGGTTTCCTTCGTCCGATCCTCGCGCAATGAGGCCCAGTCGGCAAGCGCCGCTTCGAGCCGCTGCCATTCGGCCTCATCGCCCGGCAGTCCGGCGCGCAGGACCTGTGGCCGCAGGGCGAAATGCCGGAGCAGGATGCCGCGCTCACCCAGCGCCGAAAACAGGCCGGCGGCTTCGGGCAGGCGCAGATAGCGGAACAACGTGGTGCCGCCGGCCACGGTAGCGCCGAACCGGGCGAACAGCTTGTCGAGCCGCGCCGCGTCCTGCGCCAGCCGCCCACGCATGGCGGCCTGCCAATCGAGGTCGCCAAGCGCGCGGATGCCGTATTCAAGCGCCGGGCCTGCCACCGCCCAGGGTCCCAGTTGCGTCT
>NZ_RZOF01000014.1:0-40857 GCF_003998955.1 Mesorhizobium sp. M4B.F.Ca.ET.017.02.2.1
GCGCGACCACGGAGGCTGGGGCGCCGTTTGCGGCTGACTGGCGACGCGCCGGCCGGATCGCGCAAGTCTTCACCCATTTCGCGCTCGAACTCGAAGTCTTTCATGCCCACATCAAAGGTGATGCGCCGGAAGGGCATTTCTGGTCGCTGGCCCATGAGATTTCCGGGGAGGCGCTGCCCACCGTCATGAAAAAGGTAATCGAGGCAGCGATACCGGGCGCGACCAAAGCGCGTCGCGTGTGACCGGGTCACGCGCGACACGCTATCCCAAACCGCTGCACTTTTGGGCGACATGCGCTAAGGCAGCGCCCGCATTGAAAGGACAGGCATGACCGAAATCCGCCACATCGTGTTCGACATCGGCAGGGTGCTGATCCACTACGATCCGGACCTTCCCTTCAGCCGCCTGATCCCCGATGCCGAGGAGCGGAAATGGTTCTTCGACAATGTCTGCACGCATGACTGGAACCTCGAGCAGGACCGCGGGCGGACATGGGCAGAGGCCGAAGCGCTGCTGATCGGCGAATACCCGGGCCATGCGGAGAATATTCGCAATTTCCGCCGGCATTGGCACGAGATGGTGCCGCATGCCTATGACGACAGCGTCGCCATCATGGTCGGCCTGATCGAGGCCGGCCACGATGTCACCATGCTGACCAACTTTGCCTCGGATACGCTTGCCGAAGCCCGGCAGCGCTTCGACTTCCTCAACCGTCCGCGCGGCGTGACCGTTTCGGCCGACATCCGCCAGATCAAGCCGGATCGCGCCATCTACGATCATCATGTCGCCGCGTTCGGCCTCGAACCGTCCGCGACGCTATTCATCGACGACAGCCAGAAGAATGTCGACGGCGCCAGGGCGGCCGGCTGGCAGTCGGTGCTGTTCACCGACGCCGAAACGCTCAAGACGGACCTCGAGCGTTACGGGATCAGGGCCTGATTTGAATCGCTTCGGACGATCCGCTGAATTTCTGATTCAACTTTAACAGCGGGATCTCAGGCCCCTGCCCGCTCCATGCCGAGGCGGGCGATGCGGCGCAGCTCGTCGATCGGGGTGAGGCCGCCGCTACGCTCATAATGCCAGAAGGTCCAGCCGTTGCAGGCGTCCAGCCCCTGCACCTCGGCGCCGATCTTGTGGATCGAACCGGCGCTGTCACCGATCGCCACCGTGCCGTCGGCGCGCACCTTGGCAGCCCAGCGCTTCTTGGCGTCGTAGAGGGTGGCGCCGGGCTGCATCAGTCCGGTGTCGATCAGGCTGATGAAGGCGACGCGCGGCTCGGCGCGCTTGCCGGACAATACGGTCAGGTCGGCGCCTTCCAACGGCCGCACTGCGTCGATGCGCTCATTGGCGGCGTCGATATAGGCCTGCTCGCGTTCGATGCCGACGAAGTGGCGGCCGAGGCGCTTTGCCACCGCGCCGGTGGTGCCGGAGCCGAAGAAGGGATCGAGCACGACGTCGCCCGGCCTGGTCGAGGCCATCATGATGCGGGCGAGCAGTGCTTCCGGCTTCTGCGTCGGATGCAGCTTGTCGCCATTGTCGTTCTTCAGCCGCTCCTGGCCGGTGCATATCGGAAACAGCCAGTCGGAGCGCATCTGGACGTCGTCGTTCGAGGCCTTCAGCGCCTCGTAGTTGAAGGTGTAGCCCTTGGCCTTCTGGTCGCGCGAGGCCCAGATCATCGTCTCATGCGCGTTCTGGAAGCGGCGGCCGCGGAAGTTCGGCATCGGGTTGGTCTTGCGCCAGACGACGTCATTGAGGATCCAGAAGCCGAGATCCTGCATCTTGGCGCCGACCCTGAAGATGTTGTGATAGGAGCCGATGACCCAGATGGTGCCGTTCGGCTTCAGCACGCGCCGCGCCGCCAGCAGCCAGGCGCGGGTGAAGGCGTCATAAGCCTCGAAACTCTCGAACTGGTCCCAGTCGTCGTCGACGGCATCGACCTTGGACTGGTCGGGCCGGTGCAGGTCGCCGTCGAGCTGCAGGTTATAGGGCGGATCGGCGAAGATGACGTCAATGGATTTTTCGGGCAACCGTTCGAGGGCCGCGATGCAGTCGCCCTTGAGGATGGTGTCCAGCCATTCGGATTGCTGGGGAGCGCGGGAGAGCTCGTCGATAAGACGCACGGCTGACATTTTTACACCCAAGGCACGCGTTACTGTTTACTGTCCGTTATGGTTACCGATCAGCGTAAATATTCGATGAAGGGCGGGACTGCCCCGGTCGAGACCTGCCGTGAATTTGCGAAGCCCCGCCGCTTGGTGTATGCCGCGCCGCCTGAGCCGTATCAGGCCAGCTTTCTCCCGCGTTCCGGATTGCCATGCCCCAGCCAGACCTTGTCATCTTCGATTGCGACGGCGTGCTCGTCGATTCCGAAATCATCGCCGCGCGCATCGAGGCCGAGCTCCTGACCTCGGCCGGGTATGAGATCTCGGCCGAGGAACTGGCCGAGACCTATGCCGGACTGACCTTCAAGGACATCATGATGCGGGTCGAGGAGAAATCCGCCATCCCGTTCCAGGCCTCGCTGATCGGCCGCGCCGAAGAGCTGGTCGACCGCAAGCTGCGCAGCGACGTGCGCGCCATCGACGGCGCGCGCGAGGCGGTCGCGGCGGTGACGGTGCAGCGCTGCGTCTGCTCGAATTCCCGCACGGAGCGGGTCGAGTTCATGCTGGAGAAGGTGGGGCTGTTGCCGTTCTTCGCCGGCCGCATCTTTTCGGGGCTCGACATCCCAAGCAAAAAGACCAAGCCGGCTCCGGACGTGTTCCTTTACGCCGCCGAAAGGCTCAACGCCGATCCGAGAAACACCTTCGTCATCGAGGACTCGGTGCATGGCGTCACCGGCGCCAGGACGGCCGGCATGCGCGTCATCGGCTTCACCGGCGCCGCGCACAGCTATCCCGGCCACGCCGACGCGCTGACCGAAGCCGGCGCGGAGACGGTCATCCGCCGCTGGGCCGAGTTGAAAAGCGTGATTGCCGCGCTGTCGGAATGGTCGGCGGACGCTTGAAGCGTCCGCCCCAGCCCACCTCAGTTCGTCGCCGGAGCGGCCTTTTTCTTCCGCTTGCCCTTGTCGGTCGCGGCTTTCGGCGTGTTTTCGTCATAGCCGGCAAAGGCCTGGTAGTCCTTGGCGGTCGGTTCCGGCACCACGACGTTCTGGTCGGTGAAGACGAACTGCGTCGCGGCCGACGGGTCGGAGACCTGGACCTGGTACTGGTGGATCTGCGAGTAGAGCACATCGGTGCCGTGCATCACCGCGACGCGGATCGGCATGGTGATGGTGCCGGGCGCGAACATCGGTCCCGGCACGACCTTGCCGGCCACCGCTATCTTCATCGACAGCTGGCCGTTGGCGCGCGTGCAATCGCGAGTGACGTCGGTGATCGAGGCCTGATAGATGACCTTGGCGGGATCGCGATCGGGATCGACAATAGTGCCATCAGGCGCGGTCTGGGCGGCGGCGGCCTCGGCGTCCTGCGCGGCGTCGGCCTTCTTCCTGGGCTTGGCGCCGCCCTTGGCATAGGTGTTGAAGTAGGCGGTACCGTCGCGCAGCGTCACTTTCGGGCAATAGGCCTCCAACTGGCTGGCAAGCACCTTGGGGTCCTGCGGCGGCGGTGGCGCCTGGGTGTCCTTCTTGCCCAGACCAAAGCTCAGTATGCCATTGTCGCTCGATTGGCAGCCGGCGGCGGCAAGCATAAAGCCGGCAAGCGCCAGACCCGCGACAAAACGACGGTTGACCGAATGAAACGCCATGAACTCCACTTCCCTCTCGCAAAGCTGGTGACGTATATCAACGGCGCGGCGAAAATGCGACTGAGCCGGCTCGGAAAATTAACCAATTGGCGGTGGATGAACCC
Organism: Mesorhizobium sp. M4B.F.Ca.ET.017.02.2.1; assembly: GCF_003998955.1. Lineage (NCBI taxonomy): Bacteria > Pseudomonadati > Pseudomonadota > Alphaproteobacteria > Hyphomicrobiales > Phyllobacteriaceae > Mesorhizobium > Mesorhizobium sp. M4B.F.Ca.ET.017.02.2.1. The sequence goes on from NZ_RZOF01000014.1 coordinate 3,852, forward strand.
GCCGGCTGCAATGGACTTGTGACGATGCAATATGTGAGTACCCGCGGGGACGCGCCCGTGCTTGGATTTTCCGACGCGGTGCTGGCCGGGCTGGCCCGCGACGGCGGGCTCTATGTGCCGCGCGAATGGCCGCAGTTTTCCGCCGCCGACATCCGCGCCATGCGCGGCCTCGCCTATCCCGACCTTGCCATTCGCGTGCTGACGCCGTTCCTGGGCGGCGAGATCGCGGCGCCCGTCTTCGAGCGGCTGGTGCGCGAGGCCTATGCCACCTTCCGCCACGAGGCCGTCTGCCCGCTGGTGCAGACCGGGGCGAACACTTTCGTGCTCGAACTCTTCCACGGCCCGACGCTCGCCTTCAAGGACGTCGCCATGCAACTGCTGGCGCGGCTGATGGATCATGTGCTGGCCGAGCGCGGCCAGCGCGCCACAATCGTCGGCGCCACCTCCGGCGACACCGGCGGCGCCGCGATCGATGCTTTCGCCAGCCGCGACCGCACCGACATCTTCATCCTTTTCCCGCACGGCAAGGTCTCGCCGGTGCAGCAGCGGCAGATGACGACGTCTAGCGCGGCGAACGTGCATGCACTGTCGATCGAAGGCAATTTCGACGATTGCCAGGGCCTGGTGAAGGACATGTTCAACGACCACGGTTTTCGCGACCTGGTCTCGTTGTCGGGCGTCAATTCGATCAACTGGGCACGCATCATGGCCCAGATCGTCTATTATTTCTCCTCGGCGCTGTCGCTCGGCGCGCCCGACCGGCCGGTGTCGTTCACCGTGCCGACCGGCAATTTCGGCGATATCTTCGCCGGTTATGCCGCGAAAAGGATGGGATTGCCGATCGATCGGCTGATCATCGCCACCAATGACAACGACATATTGGCGCGCACGCTGGCGAGCGGCGAATACCGCACCAAGGGCGTGTTCGCCACGACCTCGCCGTCGATGGACATCCAGGTGTCGTCGAACTTCGAGCGCCTGCTGTTCGAGGCGGCCGGCCGCGATGCCGAGACCGTGCGGCGCTACATGAACGGGCTGAAGCAGTCCGGCGCCTTCACCATCGAGGCGGGCGAAATCGCGAAGATCCGCGCCGAATTCGACGCCGGCCGTTCAAGCGTCGACGAGGTCGCCGCCACCATCCGTTCGACGCTCGCGGCGAGCAACTATCTGCTCGACCCGCACACGGCGGCGGCCGTGCACGTTGCCGCCGGAAAGGTCGATGGCGCAGTCCCCATGGTGGTGCTGGGCACCGCCCATCCAGCCAAGTTCCCGGCCGCGGTCGAGGCCGCCAGCGGCATCACGCCGGCCCTGCCGGCATGGCTGGGCGCATTGATGACAGCCGACGAAAAATACACGGTACTTCCCTCCGACCTGAAAATGGTGGAAGATTACGTCGGACGCCACACGCGGGCGGCGCGTTAAGGAGTACTTGCCATATGGGTGTTGAGGTAAGCCGTCTGTCGAACGGCCTGACAGTCGCAACCGAAACCCTTCCAAGCCTCGAATCCGTTGCCCTCGGTGCCTGGGTCAAGTCGGGCGCACGCAATGAGCGTGAGGAAGAGCACGGAATGGCCCATTTGCTCGAGCATATGGCCTTCAAGGGCACGAAAAGGCGCACCGCCTTCGAGATCGCCTCGGAAATCGAGAATGTCGGCGGCGAGATCAACGCCGCCACCAGCGTCGAGACCACCTCCTATTACGCCAGGGTGCTCTCCGACGACGTGCCGCTGGCGGTCGACATCCTGGCAGACATCCTGCAGGAGTCCGAATTCGACCCTGAAGAACTCGAGCGCGAACAGCATGTGATCCTGCAGGAAATCGGCGCCGCGCACGACACGCCCGACGATATCGTCTTCGATCGCTTCACCGAAACCGCCTTCCGCCACCAGACGATCGGCCGCTCGATCCTCGGCACCCCGGAAACGGTCAAATCCTTCACCTCCAAGCAGCTGCACAATTTCATCGAGCGCCAGTACGGCGCCGAGCGCATGGTGGTCGTGGCCGCCGGCGACATCAAGCACGACAATTTCGTGCGCGAGGTGGAGAAGCGGCTCGGCGGCTTCCGCGCCAAGGCCGAGAGCAGCATTCCGCAATACGCGCAATATGTCGGCGGCGACTTCCGCGAGGATCGCGACCTGATGGACGCGCAGATCGTGCTCGGCTTCGAGGGCCGCGCCTATCATGTGCGCGATTTCTACGCCTCGCAGGTGCTGTCGATGATCCTTGGCGGCGGCATGTCGTCGAGGCTGTTCCAGGAGGTGCGCGAGAAACGCGGCCTGTGCTACTCGGTCTACGCGTTCCACTGGGGCTTTTCCGACACCGGCATATTCGGCGTGCACGCCGCGACCGGGCAGAGCGATATCGCCAAGCTGGTGCCGGTCATCATTGACGAATTGCAGAAGGCCGGCGAGAACATCCTGCAGGAGGAGCTCGACCGGGCGCGCGCGCAATACCGCGCCGGTTTGATCATGTCGGCCGAAAGCCCGGCCAGCCGCGCCTCGCAGATCGCCAGGCAGTTGCTTCTGTTCGGCCGGCCGATCGCCAAGGAAGAGCTGATGGAACGGCTGGCGGCGCTCACCACCGAGCGGCTCACCGATCTCTCGTCGCGGTTGTTTTCGACCAAGCCGACGCTCACCGCCGTCGGACCCGTGGGGACGCTGGCGCCCTATGAGGCGATTCTCGATTCGCTTTCGGGTCCGCAGACGACGGCCCGCAAGCTCGCCGTCTAGTCCTGCTCAAGCGCCATGTTCGCGCTCCCTTTCTTTCGCCGCGACCTGCCGGCACTGAAGGGCGACAAGGTCACGCTGCGCGTGCCGCTGACCAACGACTATCGCGATTGGTCGACGCTGCGCGGTGAAAGCCGCGCGTTCCTGGAGCCGTGGGAGCCGCGCTGGACGCCGGATGAGCTCGACCGCACGGCATGGCGGCTGCGCATCAGCCGCTATCGCGAGGATTACGCGCAAGGCACCGCGATCGCCTTCTTCATCTTCGAGAAGTCGAGCGGCAAGCTCGCCGGCGGCATCACCCTCGGCAACATCCGCCATGGCGTCGCGCAAAGCGGCCATATCGGCTACTGGATCGGCGAGCGCTATGGCGGCCGCGGTCTGATGACTGAGGCGGTCAAGCTGGTGTCGCGCTTCGCCTTCGATACGCTGAGGTTGCACCGGATCGAAGCGGCCTGTATTCCCGACAACGCCCGGTCGATCCGCGTGCTTGAAAAAGCCGGATTCCGGCGCGAAGGACTTCTGCGATCCTACCTCAGGATCAATGGTATCTGGCAGGATCATTACCTCTACGCCCGGATCGCGGACGATCCGCCGGGCGCTGGAACGAAGGGCTGATAGTTGACGAATTTTTTGCGATTCGCGTCGCTGCTCGCCCTTGTCCTGGCGATGGTCGTTGCGCTCTGCGCAGCCTCGCCGGCGTTCGCCGTCGAGCCGATCAAGATCGCCCGCGACGACGTGGCGCTCGATCTCTCGCGCGCCTTCGATCTGTACCCGAATCAGGGCGAGAATTTCCAGGTCTCGACAGCCCCCGGCCCCGACGGCATCGTAAGGCGCATCGAGGTGGAAGCGAAGGATTCGCGATCGAGTGGCGACTGGGCCGTGTTCGCGCTCGCCAACACCACCGACCAGCAACTCGACCGGCTGATCGTGGCGCCGCATTTCCGGCTGGTGAATTCCGGCATCTTCTGGCCCGATCTCGGCGCGACACGTATCGCCGCGATCACGCCCAGCGAAGGCTTCGCGCTCGACCGCCAGACCAGCCCCGATGCCGACGTCTTCCGGGTGACGCTGAACCCCGGCACTGTGGTCACCTTTGTCGCCGAGCTTGCCTCGCCGAAACTGCCGCAGGTCTACCTCTGGGATCCGGAATCCTACAAGGACTCGGTCAATTCCTACACGCTGTTCCGCGGCATCGTCATCGGCATCGCCGGCCTGCTGGCGCTGTTCCTGACCATCCTGTTCGTCGTCAAGGGCACCTCGATGTTCCCGGCGACGGCCGCGCTTGCCTGGGCGGTGCTTGCCTATATCTGCGTCGATTTCGGCTTCCTCAACAAGATCATCGAGATATCGCCCGGCAATGAACAGATGTGGCGCGCCGGAACGGAGGTGGCGCTGGCGGCGACCTTCGTTGTGTTCCTGTTCGCCTATCTCAACCTCAACCGCTGGCACGGCCATTTCAGCTACGGCGCGCTGGTCTGGATCCTCGGCCTGCTCTTGATCGCCGGCGTCGCCATCATCGATCCTGCGGTGGCGGCCGGCATTGCCCGCATCTCGTTCGCGGCAACCGCGCTGACCGGGCTCGGCCTGATCATCTTCCTCGGCATTCGTGGCTATGACCGTGCGATCATGCTGGTGCCGAGTTGGGTTATGGTCTTGCTGTGGCTATGCGGGTCGTGGATGGCGATCACCGGCATGCTCGACAACGATATCGCCCAGCCAGCGCTGGGCGGCGGCCTGATCCTGATCATCCTTCTGATCGGCTTCACCGTCATGCAGCACGCCTTCGCCGGCGGTGGCGCCCATCAGGGCCTGTTCTCCGATCTCGAACGGCAGGCGCTCGCCGTCGCCGGATCGGGCGACATCGTCTGGGACTGGGACGTGCTGCGCGACCGCGTCGTCACCAAGCCGGATGTCAGCCTGCAGCTTGGCCTTGCCCCCAACAGCCTAGGCGGGGCGGCCCGCAACTGGCTGCCGGTACTGCACGCCGACGACCGCGACACCTTCCGCACCACGCTCGACGTTGTGCTGGAGCACCGTCGCGGCCGGGTGGCGCAGAATTTCCGCCTGCGCGGCGCCGACGGCCACTATCACTGGTTCGCGCTGCGCGCCCGCCCGGTGATCGGCTCGGACGGCGAGGTGATCCGCTGCGTCGGCACCATGGTCGACGTCACCGAGCAGAAGAAATCCGAGGAACGGCTGCTGCACGATGCCGTGCACGACAATCTGACCGGCCTGCCGAACCGCGAACTGTTCATGAACCGGCTGGAGGCGATCATCTCGATCGCCCGCACCGAAGACAAGGTGCGCCCGACCGTCTTCGTCATCGACATCGACCGCTTCAAGCAGGTCAATGACGGCCTCGGCATCTCGGCCGGCGACACCATCCTGCTCACCATCGCGCGCCGTCTGCACCGGCTCTTGAAGCCGAAGGATTCGCTGTCGCGCTTTGCCGGCGACCAGTTCGCGCTGATGCTGCTGTCGGAACAGGATCCGGCCCGCATCGCCGCGGTGGCGGACGCCATCAAGCATGCAATCAACAACCCGATCACCTTCGCCAAGCGCGAGATCGTGCTGACCGCCTCGATCGGGCTGATCACCTGGACGACGGCGCAGACCTCGTCCGAGGACATGGTCAAGGACGCCGAGCTTGCCATGCACCAGGCCAAGCGCTTCGGCGGCGACAGGATCGAACCGTTCCGGCCGGCCTTCCGCACTGTCGGCACCGACCGGCTGCAGTTCGAATCCGACCTGCGCCGCGCCATCGAACGGCGTGAGTTCACCCTCGCCTACCAGCCGATCGTGCGGCTGGAGGACGGCAGCGTCGCCGGCTTCGAGGCGCTGCTCAGGTGGGACCATCCGCGCCGCGGCATGATCCCGCCGGCGGATTTCATTCCCGTCGCCGAGAATTGCGGGCTGATCGTGCAGCTCGGCCTGTTCGCCATGCAGCAGGCGGCCGAGGACCTGGCGACCTGGCAGAAGCAGATCGGCGACGCGCCGCTGTCGGTTTCGGTCAACCTCTCCAGCCGCCAGCTGATCCGCCGCGACCTGGTCAGCGACGTGCGCTCGGTCATCGCGCGCGCCAATCTGAAGCCGCGCTGCTTCCGCCTCGAGCTCACCGAATCGCTGGTGATGGACAATCCCGAGCAGACCTCGCATGTGCTGACCAAGCTGAAGCAGCTCGGTATCGGGCTTTCGCTCGACGATTTCGGCACCGGCTATTCGTCGCTGTCCTATCTGACGCGCTTCCCCTTCGACACGATCAAGATCGACAAGAGCTTCGTCGACGACGCGACGCCGAAACGCGCCGTGCTGCTCAAGTCCATGGTCAACATGGCGCACGAGCTTGGCTTGTCCGTCGTGGCGGAAGGCATCTCGGACGAAAGCGATGCGCTGGAGCTGCGCCAGATGGGCTGCGAATACGTTCAGAGCTTCATGTTCGGCGCGCCGATGCCCGGCGAGCAGGTGCTGAAGACGCTGAAGGAGCAGTATCCGCTGACGCAGGCCTGATCAGGCGTGGCCGGCGGCCAGGCTGAGATGCGCGAGATCGATGCCGATCGAGGCGAGGATGCGGTCGTATTTGCGCTCGATGTCGGCGTCGAACAGAAGCTCCGGCGTCGCCGGGCAGGTCAGCCAGCCATTCTCGGCGATCTCGCTTTCGAGCTGGCCTGCGCCCCAGCCGGAATAGCCGAGCGCCATCAGCGCATGGCGGGGACCGCGGCCGGACGAGATGGCGCGCAATATGTCGACGGTGGCGGTCAGGCAGATGTCGTCGGAAACGCTGAGCGAGGATTCCACCCGGTAGTCGCCGGAATGCAGGACGAAGCCGCGGCTGCGGTCCACCGGCCCGCCGTTGCGCACGACGAAATCGCGCGCATGCGCCGGCAGGCGGATCGCCTCCTGCTCGTTCATGATGCCGAGCTGCACCAGGAGGTCCGGAAACAGCATCTGCTGCGTCTGGTTGATGATCAGGCCCATCGCGCCCTCGTCGCTGTGGGCGCAGATGTAGATGACGGAGCGCGTGAAGCGGTCGTCCTTCATGCCGGGCATGGCAATCAGGAACTGATCGTCGAGAAAGCCGCGTCCGGCGGCCGTCTTCTTGTGGCGCAACAAGTCCATGGATGGGAGGGTAACGCGTTTCCCGGGCGTCGGAAAGATGCGCCGCGCGCGATTTGCGGCCGGCGTGCCGCTGCCGATTGCGCCGCGCGCTTTTTGGCACGCGCACGATGTCACGCAAATATGATACCGAATGGCTGATGAAATCATTGCGCAGCCATGAACTGACGATCAAATCACCGCCATGCAAAGCTTGAAGATCCTGCTGCTCTGCTCCGCCTTTGGATTGGGAACGAGCATTCCCGCCTCGGCCTCCTCCTCGATCTGGTACAACAGCGAAGGCGGCCAGGTGCGGCTCGTCACCAGCGGCAAGCCCGACGAGGCCGGGCGCGTCCAGGGCGTGCTCGACATTGCGCTGAAGCCCGGCTGGAAAACCTATTGGCGCGACCCTGGCGATGCTGGCGTGCCGCCGCAGATCGACATTTCGCCGAGCACCAACGTGGCGAGCGCCGCCTTCTCGTTTCCGCCACCGCAGCGCCATGACGACGGCTACGGCGAATGGGCCGGCTACGACCATCCGGTGTCGCTGCCGGTGACCTTCACGCTGTCGGCCGCCGACCAGCCGGCCATCATCGTGGCCGATGTCTTCCTCGGCATCTGCGAGACGATCTGCATTCCTGTGCAGACGCGACTGACCATCGACCCGGCTTCCGACGCGGACAACGCCAAGGATGCGGCGCAGGTGAAGGCGGCATTCGCGGCGCTGCCGGCGCCGCCACGGCCCGATTTCGGCGTCAACGTGCTGCCGGGCGACCATGAGACGCTGGTCGTCGAAGCGAGCTTCCCGGGCGATCCGGAAGCGGCCGACTTCTTCGTCGCCGGCGAGCGGGACTATATGTTCGGCGCCCCGTTGCGCAGCCAGAAGGACGGCAAGCTGGTGTTCACGGTGCCGATCCTCGACCGGCCGTCGACGACGCCAACCGATGGCGGGCTGCACTACACGCTGACCAGCGCCGACGGCGCGGTCGAGGGTCTGCTACCTTTCCCGTGACGCAGATCGCAACATCTCTTGCTCCAGGCGGCCCGGCAGTTGCGGGCAGCATCCGACTTCGCTATCGCAGGGGCACGTCCTGCCCTCCATCTCTCCCAATCATCGAACGAGGTATTCCATGATCTCCGTTGGCGACAAACTGCCCGAAGCGACCTTCAAGACGATGACCGCCGACGGCGCCAAGCCGATCACGGCGGCCGAGATCTTCGCAGGAAAGAAGGTGGTGCTGTTCGGCGTGCCCGGCGCCTTCACGCCGACCTGCAGCAACAACCATTTGCCCGGCTATCTGGAAAACCGTGACGCCATTCTGGCGCGCGGCGTCGACACGATCGCCGTCGTCTCTGTCAACGACGCGCATGTCATGGGCGCCTGGGCGCGCTTCACCGGCGGCGAAGACAAGATCCTCTATCTGGCCGACGGCAGTGGCGACTTCGCCAAGTCGGTCGGTCTCGACAACGACCTTTCGGCAAGCGGCATGGGGCTGCGCTCGAAGCGCTTTTCGATGATCGTCGAAGACGGCAAGGTCACCGCTCTCAACGTCGAGACCAAGCCCGGTGTCGACACGTCGGGCGCTGCTCACATCCTGGAACAGCTCTAGCCCGCAGCCGGGACGAGCCACACACCGCCAAGGATCGCGCCCGACAGCGCTTGGCGTTTCTTGCCTATTGGGGGACCTGACCGATGCTCGACGTGATCTGGCGCAGCGTGGCGATCGGCATTGGCGCCACGGCGTTGATGGATGTCTGGGCCATTTTCCTCCACAAGGCCTTTGCCCAGCCGCGGCCGAACTGGGGGCCGGTCGGCCGCTGGGTCTGGCACCTCAGGAGCAAAATCTTCCACGACGACATCGGCGATGCCGTGCCCTACCGGCATGAAGCGGCGTTGGGCTGGGCTTTCCATTATTTCGTTGGCATCGTCTACGGCATCATCCTGGTCGTGCTGGCCGGAACGGCCTGGCTCACCCAGCCGACTTTCCTGCCGGCCTTCATCCTGGGGATCGTCACCGTCGGCGCCGGCTGGTTCCTGCTTGCGCCTGGCATGGGCGCCGGCTGGGCCGCCTCGAAGCGGCCAAATCCAATGCAGATCCGCGCCCTCAACCTCGTCGCGCACACGGTGTTCGCGCTGGGGCTCTACGGCACCGCCCTGCTGATCCGCTGAGGGACGGCGCGAATGGTCACGATCCGCTGGCGGCGCGTGGCTTCATCGAGGCGACAGTGTCGATGATTTCCTGGCGCAGCGCGCCCTTCTGCGCCTCGAACTGCTCTCGCGTGACGCCCTGACCGCCGGTGGCGGTGACGCCGAATTCCTCCAGCGCGAATTCGTAGCGCGTCTTCCATCTGATCACATGCCCGGTCATCGCCTGGGTGTGCGCCGGCACCGAGCCCGGATGCGCCGGCAGGCCGCACAATTGCGTGGTCCGCGCATCCGCAGCCAGCATGACGACATTCCAGTCGTCGAAGCCGATCAGATCCATCTGGGCATAGAGGAACGCCCCGTGCTCGCCGTCCCAGATCGTGTCGCCGATGACCAGGAAGGGAGCGGCACGGCAATAGCCGTGGCGTGCCGTCATCTCGCTGTTGAAGGTTTCGGTGCGCTGCTGAAGCCGGTACCGGGCAGCTGCAAAAAGGGCGATGTAGTCGTCGGCCGTGCGCATGATGTTGCGCTGGTCGTCCGGCGCGAAGCCGAGTTCGCGCAGCATCGAGCCGATTTTCGGATCGTTCCAGAGTTCCTTGGAGAAGACGCGCGTCACGCCATCGGAATCGGGCGTCGGACGCATCATCTTCTTGAGGTCGGCAAAGCTGTGCTTTTGCTTGCCGAAGGTCCTGCGCCCGAACATCTTCGCAATACCTCGTGCCAGGTCGATCGCGGCAGTCTATCGCGTCACGCGTAAAATTGAATTTAATCCGAAGCCTCGATTTGTCCCGGTCCGGCCAACTCAATCATCGAGGCGCGGTGAGGCCCTGTCGATCGGCCGCCATCCGTGGATGAGGCTGTGAGCGCCGATATCGTAGGCGAAATAGTTGCCGCCGCCCGCCGGCTGATCCGCCTCGCGGCTGATTGCCCGCCCGGTCAGAGAAAGCAGCAGGAGCGTCCCCACGCCTCCATGGCCGACGAAAGCGGTATCGCCGGGATCGTCGTTGCCGAGCACCGCGTCGACCTCGCTCACGATGCGGCGCTGGGCATCGATGGCCCGCTCCCATCCGCGAATGCTGTCGTTTGGATTGGCGAAGAACTGGTCGGCGACGGCTTCGAACTCCGGCGGCGGCAGGAAACCCGTCGCCGACCGGTCGTTCTCATGCATCCGCTCCCTTACCTCGACCGCGAGGCGCAGACGCGTCGCGAGGATTTCGGCGGTCTCTATCGCCTTGCGTTCAGCCGACGACACGATACGCCGGATCGACCCGATCCAGGGCTGATCGAGCATTGCGACCGCCCTTGCCTTTCCGATGTCGGACAGCCCCCATTCCGGCACCGGAACGTTGGCATCGACCTGAACCTGGGGATGCGTGATGTAGTATGCGATCGGCACGATAGAGGTTCTTCCTGCCGGCGAGCGGACCGCTCCCGCAATCAATAGCTCTGCGTCGAGCGCCGTGCTTTTGCGACCGTCGGTCGTGTTGGCTGTGCCGCCGGCTGCGGCGCGGCAGCAGGCCTGATCGGGCCCTTCTTGAATGGCGCCATGCCTTCGCGAGCGAGCTCGTCGGCGCGCTCGTTCTCGACATGGCCGGCATGACCCTTGACCCAGTTCCAGGTCACCTGATGGCGTCTATTTGCAGCATCGAGGGCCTGCCAGAGCTCGCCGTTCTTGACCGGCTTCTTGTCGGCGGTCTTCCAGCCGTTCTTCTTCCAGCCGTGGATCCACTTGGAAATGCCGTCCATGACGTATTTGCTGTCGGTGTGAAGCTCGACCGCGCAGGGCTCCTTCAGCGCTTCAAGCGCGGAGATGGCGGCCAGCAGTTCCATGCGGTTGTTGGTGGTCTCGGCCTCGCCGCCCGACAGTTCCTTGGTCTTGCCGTTGAAGCGAAGGATGGCGCCCCAGCCGCCAGGGCCCGGATTGCCCGAGCAGGCGCCGTCGGTGAAGATTTCAACATGCTTGGTCATAGCAATCCGTATTCGGAAGGAGATCTGATCGCCCGATGGAAGCGCATGCGGCGGATGTATTCGGTCGGGTCGCGCTTCATCACCAGCCCGCCATTGGGAATGGTCAGCCAGTCGTAGAGCCGGGTCAACATGAAGCGCAGCGCCGAGCCGCGCGCCAGCATCGGCAGCGCCGCCTTCTCGTCGCCGGAAAGCTGCCGCACGCTCTGGTAACCGGCGAGCAGCGCCGTGCCCTTGGTCAGATTGAAGGAAAAATCCTTCTCGAAGCACCAGGCGTTGAGGCAGGTGGCAACGTCATAGGCGTAGAGGTCGTCGCAGGCGAAATAGAAATCGATCAGGCCGGACAATTTCTCGCCGAGAAAGAAGACATTGTCCGGGAAAAGGTCGGCATGGATGATGCCTTCCGGCAGGTCCTTCGGCCAGTTGCGCTCGAAATCGGCGAAATCGGCATCGACCTCGGCCGCCAAGCCCGGCTCAACCTCGTCGGCACGGTCGCGAGAAGCGTCCCACAATTTGCGCCAGCCATCGATGGCGAGCGCATTCGGGCGCCGCATGGCAAAATCCCGGCCGGCGAGATGGAGTTCGGCCAGCGCCTTGCCGACCTCGCCGCAATGCGCCGCTGTCGGCCGCCGCAGCGACAGACCTTCGAGGAAGGTAATGATGACGGCGGGCCGGCCGGCGAGTTGGCCGATGACGGTGCCGTCATGCGCGGTGACCGGCAGCGGGCAGGAAATGCCCTTTCTCGCCAGATGGCCCATCAGGCCGAGGAAGAACGGCAGGTCGGCCTTGTCGACGCGCTTCTCGTAGAGCGTCAGGATGTAGGAACCGCTGGTGGCGTGCAGCAGGAAGTTGGAATTCTCGGTGCCTTCGGCGATGCCCTTGTAGGACAGGAGCTCGCCGACCGGATAGGCCTTCAGGAACGCGCCGAGCTCGCCCTCGTTGACATCGGTATAGACGGCCATGGGCTGTTCACGCGGCTCCGTTGACGAAGGCCATGTCGGCCGCCGTCAGTTCGACATCGCGCAGAACCCGCATCACCGGAAAGTCCGCCGTTTCGGTCGCCGTCACCGCCAGTTCGATCGTCACGTCGAAGCGCTGCCGGAAGGCATCGATGATCTCGTCGACGATGATCTCGGGCGCCGAGGCGCCCGCCGATAGGCCGAGCGTCGAGATGTTGGCGATGTCATTCCACGGAATCTCGGCGGCACGCTGCACGAGAAGCGACATCTTGGCGCCGGCGCGTTCGGCGACCTCGACAAGACGCCGCGAATTGGAGGAGTTGGGAGCGCCGACGATCAGATAGAGATCGGCGCCGGCGGCGGTCTCCTTCACCGCCTCCTGGCGGTTGGTGGTGGCATAGCAAATCGATTCGGCGGCCGGCGCGTGCAGCTCTGGAAAGCGCTGCTCTAGCGCCCGGATGATGCCGGCGGTGTCCTCGACCGAGAGCGTCGTCTGGGTGACGAAGCCGAGGGCTGCGGGGTCGGCCGGCTCGAAGACGGCGGCATCGGCCTCGGTCTCGATCAGCGTGACGGCGCCGTCCGGCAATTGGCCCATGGTGCCGATCACCTCCGGGTGGCCGGCGTGGCCGATCAGGAGCACGTGGCGGCCAAGGCGCTGGTGGCGCATCGCCTGCTTGTGCACCTTGGACACCAGCGGGCAGGTGGCGTCGAGGTAGAAGAGACTGCGCGCCTGAGCATCGGCCGGCACCGATTTCGGCACGCCATGCGCTGAAAAGACAACCGGGCTCTGGCGATGCTCCGCAGGTATCTCGGACAGTTCCTCGATGAACACCGCGCCCAGGCTCTGCAGCCCCTCGACGACATAGCGGTTGTGCACAATCTCGTGGCGAACATAGACCGGCGCGCCATACTTCTTCAGCGCCAGCACGACAATCTGGATCGCGCGGTCGACGCCGGCGCAGAAGCCGCGCGGCTGGCAGAGCCTGATCGTCAGCGGTGGCTTTGTCTGAAGCATGATTGCGGACCGGTTGATCGGAACTAACTCAAGCGCGAATACCTAGGCGCGAAATGAGGCGCGCACCCCTGCCCTGTCAAGGGCAGCGTCTCCATCACCCTGCTTTCGCCGGGCGGCGAAGCCTGAACAACAGGACGCCGGCAAGGGCGGCGGCAAGGCCGTACCAGGTGACGGCGTATTGCAGGTGGCTGTTCGGCAGATCGATGATGGTGACGCCACCGACCGGCATATCGCCCGGATTGGGCGTCTTGTCGGCATCGATGAAGAACGGCACCAGTCCGGCCCCTGCGGGCAGGCCGGCGCTCGCAGCCATCGCATCGCGGTCCTTCCAGTAGAAGATGTTCTTTTGCACATCATTGTCGGGAAGCATCATCGAGGGCTTGCCCACCAGCGGATTGCGGGCGAGCCCGGTAATCGTGACCTTGCCGGCGACCTCGCCTTGCGGCCGCTTGGCAGCATCCTTCAGGTCGTAGGGGACGAAGCCGCGGTTGACGAACACGAAGCGGCCATCGTCGAGCTGCAGGGGCGTGAAGACGTCGAAGCCGGAGGCGCCTTTCCAGGTGGCGAAGAAATGGCGCTCGCCCAGGTGCAGGAAGGTGCCGGTCACCGTGACCGGCGTGTAGTCGACGTCACCTGTGGCTGCGAACTGCTTTTCGAGCTCGGCCAGAGGGCGTGGCGCCGAATGCGTGCGCTGGTCGATGGTCTGGAGCAGGCCTTCCTTCCAGTGCAGGCGCTGGACCTGCCAGGTGCCAAGGCCGATCAGGACGGCGAACAGCGCCATGCCGAGGATGAGCAGCAACGCCCGCTTCGGCCGCGAGCGGCCCGCCGCCACGCCGGATGCCTCGCTCATTGGTCGGTGTCCAGCCTGCCCTCGGCGGCCTTGTTGCGGTATTGCAGCGTCAGGAGCACACCCTTGATCAGCCTGAGGGCGGTCAGGCACAGCGCCAGGGCCAGCGGTATCCAAAGCAGCAGGTGCACCCAGAGCGGCGGGCCAAGCGTCACCTCCATCCACAGCGCCAGGCCGACGACAATAAAGCCGATGATCAGGATGACGAACACGGCAGGCCCGTCGCCGGCATCGGCGAAGGAATAGTCGAGGCCGCAATTGACGCAGTGCTTGCCGACGCTGAGGAAGCCCGAAAACAACTTACCCTCGCCGCAGCGCGGGCAGCGGCCGCGCAGGCCGGCCGAGATCGGCTCAATCGGTGGCCAGATGGCCTTGTCCTCGCTCATTGCAGGCATCCTAGATCATTACGAGCAAAAGATAAGGCGGCCACGTCGCCGCAGCCGCCTCGTCACATTCCTCGGACTGCTGTCAGTGCGCTTCGATCATCGCGCCGTTCGAGGCCCAGACGTAGATGGCGCTGAACAGGAACAGCCAGACCACGTCGACGAAGTGCCAGTACCAGGCAGCCGCCTCGAAGCCGAAATGCTGCTTCGGGGTGAAATCGCCCTTCATCGCGCGCACCAGGCAGACCAGCAGGAAGATGGTGCCGATGATGACGTGGAAGCCGTGGAAGCCGGTGGCCATGAAGAAGGTGGCGCCGTAGATGGAATCCTTGAAGCCGAATGGCGCGTGCATGTACTCGTAGGCCTGCACCATGGTGAACAGCATGCCGAGGCCGACAGTCAGCACCAGGCCGTTGATCAGGCCCTTGCGGTCGCCATGGATGAGCGAATGGTGCGCCCAGGTCACGGTCGTGCCCGACAAAAGCAGGATGATGGTGTTGTAGAGCGGCAGGTGGAAGGGGTCGAGGACCTCCATGCCCTTCGGCGGCCAGACGCCGCCGGTAAAGGCGGTGCGGGCATATTGCTGCGTCTCGCCCGGAAACAGGCTGGCGTCGAAGAAGGCCCAGAACCAGGCGACGAAGAACATCACCTCGGAAGCGATGAACATGATCATGCCGTAGCGCAGATGCAGCGACACGACGCGGGTGTGATGGCCCTCATGCGCTTCCTTGATGGTGTCGGACCACCAGGCGAACATGGTGTAGATCACGATCAGGAGGCCGATGAAGAACAGCCACGGATTGGCGATGTTGTGGCCGAAGATCGGGAAGCTGCCGGCCTTCAGATACTGCATCAGGCAGACGCCGCCGATGGCGGTCACCAGGGCGCCGACGGAGCCCAGGAACGGCCACGGGCTGGGGTCGACGAGATGGTAGTCGTGCTGTGGTTTTGCGTGTGCGTCTGCCATATCAACCCCCGAGGCTTGCTTCGGTATTCGGAACTTTGTTGGTGCTTTGGGCCGGCGCCGACGATGCGACGGGCTTGTTCTTGTCGACCGGGAACATGGTGTAGGACAGGGTGATGGTCTTCAAGTCCTTCAGTTCCGGCACGTTGACGATGTCGGGATCTACATAGAACACGACCGGCATGTCCAGCGATTCACCGGGCTTCAGCGTCGTGTCGGTGAAGCAGAAGCACTCCACCTTGTTGAAGTAGGGACCGGCCAGTTCAGGCTGCACGTTGAAGGTGGCGCGGCCGGCGAAGGGGCGGTCGAACTTGTTGGTGGTGCTGAAATGCGCCTGCACCGTCTCGCCGATCTTGATGGTGACCGAGCGGGCGACCGGCTGGAACTCCCAAGGAACCCCGGCGGTGTTGGCGTCGAAGCGGACGGTGATGTCGCGGTCGAGCACCCGGTCGGCATATTGCTGGGTGGCGCGCTTGACCGTGCCGCCATAGCCGGTGGCCTGGCAGAACATGGTGTAGAGCGGCACTGCGGCATAGGCCATGCCGATCATGCCGCCGAAGAAGGCGATGCAGACGCCGGCGACGACGCGGTTGGTGTTCTTCTTGGTGGGATCGGTGACCGTTTCGCGCGCCATGATCGACCTCACATCGTCCCGGAGAGATTGTGGCCGAACTTAACGATGGTGGCGATGTAGAAGATGATGACCAGCACCGCCAGCGCCACGCCGATGGCGACCGAGCGGCTGCGGCGCGCCTTCTGCTGGCGTTCGGTCAGCGTTACGAGCTCGAGGTTCTTGTCGGCCACGATCAAATCCCCCCCATGGCGAGCGCGCGCCCGACCACGCAGTCGGCGAGGTAGACGGCGAAGATGGCAAAGAGATAGAGCAACGAATAACCGAACAGCGCCTTGGCCGGCTTCATCTCCTTGTCGTCATCGGCCATGCCAAGCACTTTCCAGGCGTACCAGACGAAGCCGGCGCCAAGCACGGCGGCAACGGCGCCATAGGCTGCCGTGGTGAAACCAAGCGCCCAGGGCAGCACGCCAACCGGCGACAGGATGACCGAATAGGCGAAGATCTGGCGGCGGGTCGAGGCCTGCCCGGCGACGTTCGGCATCATCGGGATGCCGGCGCGCTGATAGTCCTCGGACTTGAACAGCGCGAGCGCCCAGAAATGCGGCGGCGTCCACAGGAAGATGATCAGGAACAGGATCAGGCTTTCCAGGCTGACATTGCCGGTCACCGCCGCCCAGCCGATGACCGGCGGGAAGGCGCCGGCCGCACCGCCGATGACGATGTTCTGCGGCGTCCAGCGCTTCAGCCACATCGTGTAGATGACTGCGTAGAAGACAATGGTGAAGGCAAGAAGCGACGCCGATAGCCAGTTGACCAGCACGCCCAGCGTCATCACCGACAGCACCGACAGCACCAGGCCGAAGCTCAGCGCCTCGCCGGGCGTGACGCGGCCAGCCGGAACCGGACGGCTCTTGGTCCTGGTCATCACCCGATCGATGTCGGCGTCGTACCACATGTTGAGCGCGCCGGAGGCGCCCGCTCCGATAGCGATCGACAGGATGGCGATCACCGCCAGCAGCGGATTGATGGTGACGGGCGCCGCAACCAGGCCGACAAAGGCGGTGAACACCACCAGCGACATGACGCGCGGCTTCAGGAGGGCGAAGAAATCACCCGCCGTCGCTTCCGACATGCGAAAGCCCGCTTCGTCAATCAATCTCTCGTCGACAAGGGCCATGCGTACTTAAAGTCCATTATTTCCGTTGGCCAAAACCGCCGGACGAGCCGGCGGTCTCGTATTCAAGCTAGGCTGCCGCCTACTTGATCTTCGGCAGCTGTTCCCACTGGTGGAACGGCGGCGGCGACGGCAGCTGCCATTCCAGCGTGGTCGCACCCTCGCCCCACGGATTGGCGCCGGCCACCCGCTTCTTCTGGAAGGCTTCGAACACGCCGTAGAGGAAGATCACGACGCCGACGGCCGAGATGTAGGAGCCGTAGGACGAGACCATGTTCCAGCCGGCGAAGGCATCCGGATAGTCGATGTAGCGGCGCGGCATGCCCGAAAGGCCGAGGAAGTGCTGCGGGAAGAAGATCAGGTTGACGCCGACGAAGGTGACCCAGAAATGGGTGTTGGCGATGACGGGCGAGTACATGTAGCCGGTCATCTTCGGGAACCAGTAGTACCAGCCGGCGAAGATGGCGAACACGGCGCCGAGCGACAGCACGTAGTGGAAGTGCGCGACGACGTAGTAGGTGTCGTGCAGCGGGCGGTCGAGGCCGGCATTGGCGAGCTGGACGCCAGTGACGCCGCCAAGGGTGAACAGGAAGATGAAGCCGATCGCCCACAGCATCGGGGTCTTGAGCGAGATCGACCCGCCCCACATCGTGGCGACCCAGGAGAAGATCTTCACGCCCGTCGGCACCGCGATGACCATGGTGGCGAAGACGAAGTAGCGCTGCGTGTCGAGCGACAGGCCGGTCGTGTACATGTGGTGCGCCCACACGATGAAGCCGACGGCGCCGATCGCGACCATGGCGTAGGCCATGCCGAGGTAGCCGAACACCGGCTTCTTCGAGAAGGTCGAGACGATGTGGCTGACGATGCCGAAGCCCGGCAGGATCAGGATGTAGACTTCCGGGTGACCGAAGAACCAGAACAGGTGCTGGAACAAGATCGGGTCACCGCCGCCATCCGGCGTGAAGAAGGTGGTGCCGAAATTGCGGTCGGTGAGCAGCATGGTGATGCCGCCGGCCAGGACCGGCAGCGACAACAGCAGCAGGAAGGCGGTGATCAGCACCGACCAGGCAAACAGCGGCATCTTGTGCAGCGTCATGCCCGGCGCGCGCATGTTGAAGATGGTGGTGATGAAGTTGATGGCGCCGAGGATCGACGAGGCGCCGGCGATGTGCAGCGACAGGATCGCCAGGTCCATGGCAGGCCCAGGCTGGCCGGATGTCGACAGCGGCGGATAGATCGTCCAGCCGCCCCCGACACCGAAGGCGCCCGGCGCGCTCGGCACGAACATCGAGGTGAGCAGCAGGATCAGGGCCGGCGGCAGCAGCCAGAAGGAGATGTTGTTCATACGCGGGAAGGCCATGTCCGGCGCGCCGATCATGATCGGCACCATCCAGTTGGCGAAGCCGCCGATCAGCGCCGGCATGACCATGAAGAAGATCATGATCAGCGCATGCGCGGTGGTGAAGGCATTGTACATGCTCTTGCCGCCGTCGATGGCGGCGTCACCGCTCATGCCGTAGACCATCTGCGCCAGACCGGTGAAGATCTGGATGCCCGGCTCCTGCAGCTCCATGCGCATGACAACCGAGAGCGCGCCGCCGATGATGCCCGCGCAAATCGCGAAGATCAGATAGAGCGTGCCGATGTCCTTGTGGTTGGTCGAATAGACCCAGCGGACCCAGCCATGATAGGGCTTGTGGTCGTGATCGTCGTGAGCTGCAGCCTCTGCCATGTTCCGCTCCGTTCCCTGATCTTTCCTGGCCGCGGCATCAGTTGCCGGCGGCCGCTACCTTGTCTTGAGCATCGACCTCGGCCATCAGCGCCTTGTTGGCGCCGGGCAGGTCGGTCCTGGCTGCGGCCAGCCAGGTGTTGTACTGCGCGTCGGAGACGACGCGGATGGCGATCGGCATGAAGGCGTGGTCCTTGCCGCACAGTTCCGAGCACTGGCCGTAGTAGAGGCCTTCCTTCTCGGCCTTGAACCAGATCTCGTTGATGCGGCCGGGCACGGCGTCGGTCTTGACGCCGAAGGACGGCATGGCGAAAGCGTGGATCACGTCGGTCGCCGTCACCAGGACGCGGGTCATGGTGTTGACCGGCACGACCATCTCATTGTCGACGGCCAGCAGGCGCGGATAAAGCTTGCGGTCTTCCTTGCCGGCGGCTGCGCGGTCAGCGTCCTGGAGGATCGCGGAGTTGAAGGTGAGCGTCTTGTCGACCTGGTACTCGTAGTCCCAGTTCCACTGGTTTGCGGTCGCCTTCAGGGTCAGCTTGGCTTCTTCCGGCGGCGTGTATTGCGCGGTCAGCAGCTGGAAAGAGGGGATGGCAAGGCAAAGCAGGATGACGACCGGCCCGACCGTCCAGATCACCTCAATCAGCGTGTTGTGGCTGGTGCGCGAGGGCACCGGATTGACGCTGGCGCGGAACTTCACGATGCAATAGGCGAGCAAAAACAGCACGAACAGCGTGATCGGCACGATGAACCACAGCGTGTAGTGCTCGAACCAGGTGACCTGCCGCATGATGTCGGTGGCGGCGGGCTGGAAGGTCATCTCCCACGGCTGCGGCTGGGCCGCATGGGCGGATGCGCCGGCAAAGACTGCGGCGGCGGCAGCGGCGCTTGCTAGGAATTTTCTCATCGCCCTCATCATCTCCCATTTCCTCGCGGCCGTGCGCGCAAGAATATCGAATAGCGCCGGGACGGGAATCCCGGACAGTCCCAAGGGTGGTTCAAACCATACTCTAATTGCCTCCGCAAGAAAGGAGCGGAGGAAACCGTGCGGCATTTTTGCGCGCAAGTGCAGCCGCGCCTTGAAGAGGGCAAAGCGGCCTCTGCCGATCACCGCCGCGTGATCGGCGACGAACACCCCGGAGCCGTCCGCCGGACGGTCGCAATTCGGGCGAAATTGGCTTGGAAAAGCGCTTGATTGCCCATATCCGGGCGGGCCGGCCCCGGTCCCGTCCTTTACTTGGCAGTCGCGCGGCTTCAAAGTGCCGTGATTCGCAATGGAGCCGTCATGAGACCCTGGCTTTCGAGAACCTTGGCGAAGGTCATCTTTCTCGCCGCCGTGCTTGGCGCCGGCCTGTCCGGAACTGGCGCGTCGAATGCTGCCCAGGCCAATGCCGCGCAGCAACCGAGCGGCACGGTGCGCTCGACGCATGGCGCGTGGTCGATCATCTGCGACACGCCGGCCGGCGCGACCTCCGAGCAATGCGTGATGATGCAGAACGTCGTCGCCGAGGACCGTCCGGAGATGGGGCTGTCGGTGGTCGTGCTGCGCACCGCCGACAACAAGGCCGAGATCCTGCGCGTGCTGGCGCCGCTCGGCGTTCTCCTGCCCAACGGGCTTGGCCTCAACGTCGACGGCAAGGACATCGGGCGGGCCTATTTCGTGCGCTGCTTCCAGGACGGCTGCTATGCCGAGGTGATCCTCGAAAAGCCGCTGCTCGACACGCTGAAGACCGGCACCTCGGCCACCTTCATCGTCTTCCAGACGCCGGAAGAAGGCATCGGCATTCCCGTCGACCTCAAGGGTTTCGCCGACGGTTTTGCCGCCCTCCCCTGATCCTAGCCGGCAAGGCTGCGACGACGGCGGCGGCCTGACACCGCCGTGATCGGCGCTGTTGCCGATTGTCTCGGCGCGCCTTCGCCCCTACATCGGGGGAAACGACCAATCCTCCTGCGGACGGACCTGCCATGAACAGCCTGATCGGCCAATTCGACATTTCCGACGATCGCATCAAGAAGATCGTCACCGAGACCATCAGCGGCGCCGACGACGGCGAGCTTTTCCTCGAATACAGCGAGAGCGAGGCGCTGATGTTCGACAATGGCCGGCTGAAGACCGCCAACTTCAACACCGACCAGGGTTTCGGACTGCGCGCGGTGGCCGGCGAGGCCAGCGGCTATGCGCATTCGAGCGATCTTTCCGAAGCCTCGCTGCTGCGCGCGGCCGACGCCGTCTCGGCGGTCAAGGGCGGCTATTCTGGCACGCTTGCCGCGCCGCCCGCCCGCACCAACCGCCATCTCTATGGCGAGGAAAACCCGATTCCCTCGCCTTCTTTCGAGGCCAAGGCGAAGCTGCTGCAGGAGATCGACGCCTGGCTGCGCGCCGAGGATCCGCGCGTGCGCCAGGTGACGGCCTCGCTGGCGGCTTCCTGGCAGCATGTCGAGATCGTGCGCGCCGACGGCCAAATGGTGCGCGACATCCGCCCGATGGTCAGGATCAACGTCTCGGTCGTGGTCGGCAGCGGCGACCGCCAGGAAAGCGGCTCCTACGGCATGGGCGGCCGCAAGAGCTTTGGCGAATTCCTGGTCGAGGAGAGCTGGAAGCACGCGGCCAAGGAGGCGCTGAGGCAGGCGCTGGTCAATCTCGAGGCCGTGCCGGCGCCGGCCGGCACATTCGACATAGTGCTCTCCAGCGGCTGGCCTGGCGTCATGCTGCACGAAGCCGTCGGCCACGGACTGGAGGGCGACTTCAACCGCAAGAAGACCTCGGCCTTCGCCGGGCTGATGGGCCAGCAGGTTGCGGCCAAGGGCGTCACCGTCGTCGATGACGGCACGCTACCCGAACGGCGCGGCTCGCTGACCGTCGACGACGAGGGCACGCCCTCGGCGCGCAACGTGCTGATCGAGGACGGCAAGCTGGTCGGCTACATGCAGGATCGCCAGAACGCGCGGCTGATGGGCATGAAGGCGACCGGCAACGGAAGGCGCGAAGGCTATGCGCACCAGCCGATGCCGCGCATGACCAACACCTACATGACCGCCGGCGACATGCAGCCGGAAGAGATCATCGCCTCGGTCAAGAACGGCATCTATGCCGTCTCCTTCGGCGGTGGCCAGGTCGACATCACGTCGGGCAAATTCGTGTTCGGCTGCACCGAGGCCTACATGATCGAGGACGGCAAGGTGACGCAGCCGATCAAGGGCGCGATGCTGATCGGCAACGGGCCGGACGCCATGCACCGCGTCACCATGGTCGGCAACGACATGAAGCTCGACAACGGCATCGGCATGTGCGGCAAGGCCGGACAGGGCGTGCCGGTGGGCGTCGGCCAGCCGCACCTGAGGATGAACCAGATGACGGTCGGCGGCACCAGGGTTTGAGCGATTACCGCCTTCGCTTCGGCTTCTCCAGCAGTGCGACGGCCTCGACATGCGGCGACCACAGGAACTGGTCGATCGGAGCGACACTTTTCAGCGCGTAACCGCCATCGATCAGGATGCGCAGATCCCGCGCTAGCGTCACCGGGTTGCAGGACACTGCGGCCACCAGCGGCACGTCCGAGCGGGCGATCTGCTTCGACTGGTCCTCGGCTCCGGCGCGCGGCGGATCGAAGACCAGGCCGTCGAAGGCGTTCAATTCCTTGAACGTCAGCGGCCGCCGGAACAGGTCGCGGCGCTCGCTGGTCACCCGCTTCAGTCCGTTGGCAAAACGGAAGGCGCGGTCGAGCGCTGCAAGGGCCGGCGCGTCGCCTTCGACGGCATGAACCTCCGACTTCGCCGCAAGCCGCAGCGCGAAGCTGCCGCAGCCGGCGAACAGGTCGGCGACCTTTTTTGCGCGCGACAGGTGCTGGCCGACCAGCTCGGCCATGGTCCGCTCGGCGGCTTCGGTCGCCTGCATGAAAGCGCCGGGCGGCACGGCTACGGCGACCGATCCAAACTGCACCACAGGCTTCTTCGGCTCGACGACGATCTCACCATCGACCGATAGTCTGGCCAACCCCTCGGCGGTGACGAAATTCGACGCGATGCGGCGCTGATGATCGCCGAGCTTGCCTCCGTCCTGGACCGCGACATCCAGACCGGATGCGGTCACGGTGACGGTCATGTGGAAGGCTTTCGAAGTGGCGCAGACCAGGTCGGCCAACGCCCGCAGGCGACCCAGCGCGGCAACGATCGCCGGCAGCGAGATCGGGCATTCCTCGATCGGAATGATCTCCGAGGAAAGCGCGCGCACGAAGCCAAGCAGCATGCCGGCCTCGGTGCGCCGGGCGCTGAAGACGACGCGGCGACGGGTCTCGGGCGCGCATGGCACCAGCGCGGCGACATCGAAAGCGATGCCCTTGGCCTTCAATGCCTGCATAACCTTGTCGCGCTTCCACTGGCGGTAGGCTTCAGCCTCGAAATGCTGCAGCGCGCAGCCGCCGCATTCGGTGAAATCCCGGCAGGCCGGATCGATCCTGAGCGGCGATGCCTCCAGCACCGACATCAGCGTGGCGCGGTGCTTTTCGCGGGCGGCGGTGACCGTCTCGCCCGGCAGCGTGAAGGGAATAAAGACCTCGCCGCCGTCGGCCTCGGCGATGCCGTCGCCCTGCGAGCCAAGCCTGGCGATGGTGAAACGCGCGCTCACTTTTCATCCTTGATGGCGGCGAGCAGGAATTCGCGGTTGCCGTCGCCGCCCTCGATCGGCGAAGGGTGCCGCCCCAGCACGCGCCAGCCGGGAATGCCGCCAAGCCAGTCGCCGAGCAGGCCGGCGATGCGTTCGGCGTCGGCCTGATCCCTGAGCAGGCCGCCCTTGCCGATCGCCTCGCGGCCGGCCTCGAATTGCGGCTTGACCAGAAGCAGCGCCCTGGCGCCATCTCCGGCGAGGGCAAGCGCCGGCGGCAGCGCCAGCTTCAGCGAGATGAAGCTGACATCGCAGACGATGAAATCGGGGACAACGCCGCCCAGGTCGGCGGACGAGAGATCGCGGGCATTGAGGCCCTCGATGACTGTCACGCGCGGATCGCCTGAGATCTCCGGATGCATCTGGCCGTGGCCGACATCGATCGCGGTGACGTGCGCGGCGCCGCGCTCGAGCAGCACCTGGGTGAAGCCGCCGGTCGAGGCGCCGATATCGAGCGCTTCGCTGCCGGTGGGATCGAGGCCGAACCGGTCAAGGCCGGCGATCAGCTTCAGCGCCGCGCGCGAGACATAGGCCTGCCCCGGATCGTCGATGGCGAGGTGGCAATGGGCCTGGACGCTCAGGCCGGGCTTGCGGGCGATGGTGCCGTCAACCGTCACTGTGCCGCGCTCGACGGCGTCGCGGGCGCGCGAGCGGCTGGCGAACAGGCCGCGCTGGACGAGCAGTTCGTCGAGCCTGAGGCGCGCGCTGGCTGGCAAAGTGGAGTTCATCGGCCTTCCTTGGCGAAAGCCGGTCGCGAAGGCAAGAAGGGGATTAGAAGATGGTCCGCGAAACCGGCCGTTCGACGGCGGGCGCCAGACCGTCATTCCTGTCGCCGGAAGCTTGCCGGCGCTGCGGCTCGACCGGCACCGCCGCCGCGGTCTCGGGCAGCACGACGAGCTGCGGAACCTGCTTGTAGGAGAAGCCGCCGCGGATGTCGCCGATCTTGCCGGCGACTATGTCCATCGCCGCTTTTTCGAGATTGCGGTCGTAGCGCGTCTCGGCGTTCGCCGGTCCAGCGGCGAGCGCCAAAAAGGCGATGCCGCACAGAAACCTGTTCATTGTCGTTGCCCCTATCCCTCGGCAGGCTTCTAGCAGGCCGCCGTTGAGAAACGGCCAAGAGACAGGGTAAGCAAAGCGCCAAATGGTAGCGTAAATAATCGATTACGACAGCAAGCCGGCAAAGCGATTCAGGATGCTGATATCTTGAGTCAGGCGCTTCTGGCGCTGGCCGCGTGGCCGAGGGCGGCGAACACCGTGCGCACGATGCCGCCTGCGTCCAGGCCCGCATCGGCATACATCTTCTCGGGCTTGGCGTGATCGGTGAATGCGTCGGGCAGCACGAGCGGGCGCACCTTGAGGCCGCCTTCCAGAAGGCCTTGATGGGCGAGGAACTGCAGCACCTGGCTGGCAAAGCCGCCGACCGCGCCCTCTTCCACCGTCACCAGCACTTCATGCGAGCGGGCGAGCCGGCGCACGAGATCCTCGTCCAGCGGCTTGGCGAAGCGGGCGTCGGCGACGGTGGCGGAAAGCCCGGCGGCGCCGAGTTCCTCGGCAGCGATCAGGCAATCCTGCAGGCGGGTGCCGAAGGAAAGCAGCGCCACCTTGGTGCCTTCCTTGAGAATGCGGCCCTTGCCGATGTCGAGCACCGAGCCGCGCTCCGGCATGTCGACGCCGACGCCGTTGCCGCGCGGGTAGCGGAAAGCGATCGGACCCTCGTCATAGTGAGCGGCGGTGCGCACCATATGGCGAAGTTCCGCCTCGTCGGCGGCGGCCATGACGACGAAGCCCGGCAGCGAGGCGAGGAAGGTGGTGTCGAAGGCGCCGCAATGGGTGGCGCCGTCGGCGCCGACGAAGCCGGCGCGGTCGATCGGGAAGCGCACCGGCAGCTTCTGGATCGCCACATCGTGGACGACCTGGTCGTAGGCGCGCTGCAGGAAGGTCGAATAGATGGCGCAGAAAGGCTTGTAGCCTTCCGTGGCGAGGCCGGCGGCGAAGGTCACGGCATGCTGCTCGGCGATGCCGACATCGAAGGTCCGGGCCGGGAAGGCCTCGCCGAAGAGATCGAGGCCTGTGCCGCTCGGCATGGCGGCGGTGATGGCGACGATGCGGTCGTCCTCGCGCGCCTCCTGGACCAGGCTTTCGGCGAACACCTTGGTGTAGCTCGGCGCGTTGGCAGGCGCCTTGGCCTGCGCGCCGGTGATCACGTCGAACTTATTGACGCCGTGATATTTGTCGGCGGCGGCTTCGGCCGGTGCGTAGCCCTTGCCCTTCTGGGTCACGACATGGATCAGCACCGGGCCGTCACCATTGTCGCGGACGTTCTTCAGCACCGGGATCAGGTGCTCGAGATTGTGCCCGTCGATCGGGCCGATGTGATAGAAGCCGAGCTCCTCGAACAGCGTGCCGCCGGTGACGTAGCCGCGCGCATGCTCGACGGCTCGTGTGATGGCGCGATCGGCGCGCTTGCCGAGATAGGAGGTCAGCTTCTTGCCGAAATCACGCAGGCCGAGATAGGCCTTGCCGGAGGCGAGCCGCGCCAGATAGGCGCTCATCGCCCCGGTCGGCGGCGCGATAGACATGTCGTTGTCGTTGAGGATGACGATCAGCCGGGCATCTAGCGCGCCGGCATTGTTCATCGCCTCATAGGCCATGCCGGCCGACATGGCGCCGTCGCCGATGACGGCAATGACGTTGTTGCGGCCGCCGGAGAGGTCGCGGCCCATCGCCATGCCGAGGCCGGCGGAGATCGAGGTCGAGGAATGGGCGGCGCCGAACGGGTCGTATTCGCTCTCGGCACGCCGGGTGAAGCCGGAAAGGCCGCCCTCCTGCCGCAGGGTGCGGATGCGGTCGCGCCGGCCGGTCAGGATCTTGTGCGGATAGGCCTGGTGGCCGACATCCCAGATCAGCCGGTCGTCCGGGGTGTTGAAGACATAGTGGAGCGCAACGGTCAGTTCGACCACGCCGAGCCCCGCGCCAAGATGGCCGCCGGTGTGCGAGACGGCGTCGATCAGCTCGGCGCGCAACTCCGAGGCGAGTTGCGGCAGCTCGCTTTCGTCAAGCGTCCTCAGATCCGCGGGGATGCGGACCTTGTCGAGGAGCGGCGTATCGGGCTTTGCGTTCACGGCTAAGGGCCTGGTCAAACCTGACGTTCATGCACGTTGATCATGGGCGAAATATGCCGCCGCCCGGCGAATGTAAATGCGTGTCAATGACGCGGATGCTTCTGGCGTTAATTGTCCGGTAATGGAATGAACTCTTCCTCGTCTCCAGGAACGATATCGAAGCGGCCGGTCTTCCATTCCTCTTTCGCCTGTTCGATGCGTTCCTTCGACGACGAAACGAAGTTCCACCAGATGTAGCGCCTGGAGCCGAGCGAGGCGCCGCCGAAGAGCATGAAATGGGCGCCGCGCTCGGACGAAACGACGATTTCGTCGCCCGGTTTGAACACCAGCAGCCGCTCGGCCGGGAAACGGTCGCCTGCAATCGAGACCTCGCCTTCCAGCGTGTAGATGGCGCGCTCCTCGGCATCGGGCGGGATCTTGACGCTGGCGCCGGGCGCCAGCCTCAGGTCGGCATAAAGGGTGTCCGAGGCGGTCGAAACCGGTGAGCGCAGACCGGAAAAAGCGCCGATGATGACGCGGCCGCGGATGCCCTCGGCATCGATCTCGGGCAAGCGGATCACCGCCGTGTTCTCGAATACCGGAGCAATTTCCTCCTTGCCGTCCGGCAGCGCCAGCCAGGTCTGCAGGCCGGAGATCGACATCGGCGCGCCGCGCAGTTCCTCCGGCGTGCGCTCGGAATGGACGATGCCGCGGCCGGCGGTCATCAGGTTCACATCGCCCGGCGCGATCACCATTTCGGTGCCGAGCGAATCGCGATGCCTGATCTTGCCGTCGAAAAGGTAGGTCACCGTCGACAGGCCGATATGGGGATGCGGGCGCACATCGAGCGCGTGGCCGGCGCGCAGGATGGCCGGGCCCATGCGATCGAAGAAGATGAACGGGCCGACCAGACGACGCTTCGCGGTGGGCAGCGCGCGGCGAACCTCGAAGCCACCAATGTCCTTGGCGTTAGGTACGACCATCAGCTCGATCTGGTCGCAGGCGAACGCATCGCCAGGCTCAGGATCGTTTCCCGGAAAGAAGCTCATCTCGACCTCAGGCGAAACGAAGGGCGGACCTGGCCTTCGCCTTGGCCGCCTCTTCCTCGCGATTGCGCGGCTCCTGGTTGGTCTCGAGCGAGTCGATCAATTCACGCGCGATGGCGGCGATCGCCTCGACGGCGTGATGGAAGGCGTGCTCATTGCGCTTTGAGGGTTTGGTCGATCCGCTCAGCTTGCGCACGAACTGAAGTGCCGCGTCATGCACTTCGTCATTGGTTGCCGGCGGTTCGAAATTGGCCAGGGTCTTGATGTTGCGGCACATAGCTTAAACTCCTTACCTGCTGCCCGATCCACCGCCTGCGCGGACTGTGCACTACCGCAAGCGCAGGAAAGCCGCCATTTGCAGGCCGGCTGAATATCAATACACCTTACTCGGCGTCGAGCGGCTCCGTGCCAACCGGCTTGCCGTCGCGCGAGAGCCTGATCTTCTCGACCTTGTCCTCTGCCGCCTTCAGCAACCGGTCGCAATGGACTTTCAGCGCCTCGCCGCGCTCATAGATCTTGATCGACTGGTCGAGCGGCACGTCACCGCGCTCAAGATCGTCGACGATCTTCTCCAGCGCGTCGAGCGCCTGCTCGAAGCTCATCGCCTTGACGTCCTCGTTAGCTTCACCAGCCATAATTCATCCCTTCATCAGCCGCCCGACATGGGCGGCGACCGAAAATGCCAGTCCCTGCAGATCGTAGCCACCCTCGAGCAGGCTGACGAGCCGATTGCCGCTGTGGCGCGCGGCGCGCTCCATCAGTTGGCCCGTCGCCCAGTCGAAATCCTCCTCGGTCAGGTTGATCTCGGCCAGCGGGTCGCGATGGTGCGCGTCGAATCCGGCGGAAATGATGATCAGGTCGGGTGCGAAATTGTCGATCGACGGCAGCACGCGCGACAGGAAGGCGTCACGGAACGTCTCGCTGCCGGTGCGCGGCGCCAGCGGCGCGTTGACAATGTTGCCGGCGCCGGTCTCGCCCTTGGCGCCGGTGCCGGGATAAAGCGGCATCTGGTGAGTCGAGCAATAGAGCACCGAAGGGTCGTCCCAGAAGATGTCCTGCGTGCCGTTGCCGTGATGGACGTCCCAGTCGACGATGGCGACGCGCTCGGCCTGGTGCCTCTTCTGCGCGTAGCGAGCGGCGATCGCCGCGGTGTTGAACAGGCAAAAGCCCATGGCCGTGGTCTTCTCGGCATGGTGGCCGGGCGGCCGGGCGGCGACGAAGACATTGGCGGCGCGGCCGTCGAAAACGTCGTCGACGGCGGCATTGGCGGCGCCGATCGCCGTCACCGCCGCCTGCCAGCTCTTCGGGCTGGCGCTGGTGTCGGCATCGATCGAAGCGATGCCGGTTTCCGGAATGGCGGCGCGCACGCGTGCGACGTGATTCTCGGGATGCGCATAGAGGATGGTCGCCTCGTCGCCTTCCGGCGCCTTGACCCGGTCGAGCGCCGAAAATGCCTCGTCGTCCAGCACGCGCTCGATGGCGCGCAGGCGATCGGGCCGCTCGGGGTGGCCGGGCGAGGTCAGGTGTTCGAGGAAGACCGGGTGGGTGTAAAGCCTGGTGACCATGCCCCGATATAGGCGCGCAAGACCGGTTTGGCCATGTTTTCGCGCCGCCAAAGAGGAACGTTCAACAGGGATTAGGCTGGTTTCCCGGCTATTGGGGTGCCGGCTGCGTCCAGCGCGAGCCGCCGAACGAGGCCAGCGCCTTGTCCTTGAGTTCGCGGAATTTCGAGGAGGCTTCCGCCAGCCGGCGGTCCCAGTCCGGATTGGGCGCCTGGCCCTCGATGGTGGCGAAATAGACCTGCATCAGCGAGGCGATGGCGAAGGGCTCGATGAAGGCGGCCTTGAAGGCCCAGGCAAAGACGATGGCCAGGACGAAGGCCCAGCCGGCAAGCTGGCCTGGCATGACCCAGAGGATGGCGCCGGCCGGCGCCAGCATCAACAGGAAGATGACGAAGGACACGCCCCACATGATCACCGCCAGCCAGACCGCGTTCTTGACCATGGTCTTGCCGTTCTGCGCATAGAGCACGACGCCTTGCCGGGCGGTCTCGAAGGGCGAGGTGGAATTGATGCGGATGTTGTAGCCGAGGATGATCTCGTCGACATAGGTCAGCGACATGCGGATCACCGTGTTGATGAAGCTGACAAGGCCGTTGAGACCGGGAATGGGCAGGAAGGCGGCGATGCCGCCGATGAGGCCGGTGATGGCGCGGATGGCGCCCTTGACCAACTGGTCGATCACGAACAGCACATTGGCCTCGGCGAAACGCTCGGTCACCACGGCCCTGGCATAGGAGATCTGATTCTGGCCGTCGGGAACGTCCTGGCCGTCGATCAGATGGACCATGACGGCGATATGCCCGGCCTTGAGGACGTAGAGGATGTATTCGCGGATCCAGTAGACGGCTACGGAGACGATGCCGAAGCCGACCACGCCACCCCATAGCGCGAAGGAGAGCGGCCCGTCGGGGTCGGTGGAGATGTGGCCGACACCATAACCGACGCTGGCCCCGGTCCCGGTCGCCATGATGTAGGCCAGCGTGATGCCGAAATAGACAACCATGCGAAAGACGATGAAAGGCCATGTCCTGATCATGATGGACACCGACCGGCCGATGCTGAAGTCCCACATGGCCCGACTCTCCCGCCTCAGAGATGGTTGAGGAGGATGCGCTCGCCCCGGCGATTGTCAATCTTGGCGACGCCGCGCCGGCCTAAAACCGGTGCACAAACCGCGCGTCATGGTTAGCTGACCGTGTGCTCAGGGCTGCTTGCGCAGCCCCTCGAGCAGTTGCTTGAACGCAGCCACCGCCTTTTTCGACGTCGCTTCCGGATCCTGCGAATTGGCGATCCGCTGCGCAGCCTGGCTGCTCGCGCCGTTGATCAGCCGCGCCGTGGTCTCGGGATCGAGGTCGGCCACGACCACCCCCTCCTCCTGCAGCCTGGTCAGGTGATCGGTCATCGACGCCGTGCATGCGCTGGCGTTCGGCCACTGCGCGGGATCACCCAGCACCGCCGGCGCATCGCGGAACATGATGCGCTGGATCTCCGGCTCCAGCGCCAGCTCGATGTAAGTGGTGCATTCGTCGACGAAATGCTGCCAGCGGGTCGGCGCCCTCGCCGCCACCTCGTTCACCCGGGCAGCCATCTCGCCGTCGATCTCGGCGATGACCGCCTGCAGCAATCCCCTCTTGTCGCCGAAGTGGTGATAGAGCGCGCCGCGCGTCAGCCCGGCCGAGGCGGTGAAATCATCCATCGAGGCGTCCGCATAGCCGATGGTGCCGAAAGCGTGGCGGGCGGCCGCGATCAGCTTGGCGCGCGTCTCGGCGATCATCTCCTTGCGAGGTCGGTGCATGCGGTCTGGCCCAACTCACATACGCCTCGTATGCCAATTGACATACGCGGCGTATGATCTATCTGATTTCATACGCAACGTATGTAATTGCCGATCCGTCCCTTGTCGAGGAGCCAGAGCATGCAAAATCCCTATTCGGAAATATTTCGAGCCCCCGGCACCAAGGGTTTCGCGGCGGCTGGCTTCGTTGCCAGGCTGCCGATCGCCATGGCGCCGATCGGGATCGTCGCCATGCTGTCGCAGACGCATGGCGAATACTGGCTGGCCGGCGCCGTTTCGGCGAGTTTCGCGCTGGTGAACGCGTTTATTGCGCCGCAAATATCGCGGCTCGTGGATCGCCTCGGTCAGACGCGCATCGTCGTGCCGACGACGGTGATCGCCGTGCTCGCCTTCGCAGTGCTGATCGCGGCGGCCAACCAGGACTGGCCGATATGGACGCTGTTCGCCTCGGCGCTGCTTGCCGCTGCCATGCCCAGCATACCTGCGATGGTGCGCGCCCGCTGGACGGAGATCTTCCGTGACCGCCCGGAGCTGAATACCGCTTTCGCCTTCGAGTCTGCAGCGGATGAACTGGTCTATATCGCCGGCGCATCGCTGTCGGTCGGGTTGAGCACCGCGCTGTTCCCGGAAGCGGGCATGCTTGCCAGCACTCTCTTCCTCGCATTCGGCTCGGCGGCCTTCATCCTGCAGCGCGCGACCGAACCCAACGTGCGGCCACAGGAACATGGTTCACGCGGCTCGGCGATCCGCCTGCGGCCGGTTCAGGTCATAACGTTCGCCCTGATCTTCATCGGCGCCACTTTCGCCACCACGGAAGTCAGCACCGTGGCGATCACCAAGGAGCTCGGCCAACCGGAAGCGGCAAGCCTCGTCATCGGCGTCTACGCACTCGGCTCGTTCGTGCTCGGCATCATCATCGGCGCGCTCAACCTGAAAGCGCCGCTGCAACGCCAGCTGGCTGTCGCCGTCGCCGTCATCGCGCTCACCACGCTGCCGCTGCTGGCCGCCGGCACGGTACCGCTGCTGGCGCTTGCCGTGTTCGTCAGCGGCCTGGCGATCTCGCCGACCTTCATCACCGCCTTCGGCCTGATCGAGCGGCGCGTGCCCGAAGCGATGCTGACCGAGGGCATCACCTGGGTGACGACCGGAATCGGTATCGGCATGGCGCTCGGCTCCTTCGCCGCCGGCGCGGTGGTGGACGCGTTCGGCGCCCAGAACGGCTTTCTTGTGTCGGTGGCGGCGGGCGCGATCGCGCTGGCGACGGTTCTTATCGGCCAGCGCAGCCTGGCCGGTCCGGATTGCGATCTTGCCGGATGTGAGGCGGAGGCGGTTCCCGCGGAGTGATGTCGTGCGCGTCCGGTCCTGCAAGGGGCCTGGCGCCTTAGAGGATCTCGGTCTTGGCGATATGGATGCCGAAACCTTCGAGGCCGACATAGTGGCGCTCGCGCGAGGCGATCAGGTTGATCGACGAAATGCCCAAATCTTTCAGGATCTGCGCGCCGAGGCCAATTTCGCGCCATTCGCTTTCGCGCCGGCGGGCTTCCTCATGATCCTCGCGCTCGCCGCTCACCGGCCGCTTGCGCTCCTGATGGGCGACGCCGACCGAACCCTCGCGCAGATAGACGATGACGCCGCGCTTGCGCTCGCCCATCGCCTTCATGATGGCGTCGAGCCGGTGGCTGGTGCCGAACACGTCGGTGACGACATCCTCCGAATGCAGGCGCACCGGCACCTCCTCGCCGTCGCGGATATCGCCGAAGACGATCGCGACGTGATGCATTGAATCCCAGGGCAGCGTGTAGGTGAAGACCTGCGCCTTGCCGCCAAGTGTGTCGATGTCGGAACAGGCGACGCGCTCGACCAGCGTTTCCTTGCGCTGCCGGTAGGCGATGAGATCGGCGACCGAGACCTGTTTCAGGCCATGCTGCTCGGCAAAGGCCTGAACCTCCGGCCCGCGCTTGACGGTGCCGTCGTCGTTGACCAGTTCGGAAATGACGCCGATCGGCGGCAGGCCGGCAAACTTGCAGAGGTCGACGGCCGCTTCGGTATGGCCGGAGCGCATCAGCACCCCGCCCTCGCGGGCGACCAGCGGGAAGATATGTCCGGGACGGACGAAATCGGAGGCGCCGACATTGCCGTTGGCAAGGTTGCGCACGGTGAGCGTGCGATCGTCGGCGGAGATGCCGGTCGTGGTGCCGTGCTTGAAATCGACGCTGACGGTGAAGGCGGTGGTGTGGGCGGAATCGTTGTCGGCCACCATCGGCGCAAGGTTGAGGCGCTTTGCCTCCTCGCGCGGCATCGGCGTGCAGACGATGCCGGAGGTATTGCGGACGATGAAGGCCATCTTCTCCGGCGTGCAGTGGACGGCGGCGACGATCAGGTCGCCCTCGTTCTCGCGCCCGTCATCGTCCATCACGACGACGATCTCGCCGCGCTCGAAGGCGCGGATGGCTTCGACGATCTTCTTCTGGTCGTATGGCATGGAAATGCTCGCTTCGCTCGCCAGGGAGTAGGGGATAGGGCAGTAAGGGAGTATGGAAAAGGAAAATGTTTGGCGTGGCGAAACGCGACGTAACATATTCCCCTATTGCCTTACTCCCCTATTCCCTTCCCCGTCTGTCCTCTGTGCCGCAGATAGTGATCGGCGATGGCGCAGGCAACCATGGCCTCGCCGATCGGCACGGCGCGGATGCCGACGCAGGGGTCGTGGCGGCCCTTGGTCATCACCTCGACGTCGTTGCCGTCCTTGTCGATCGATTTGCGCGGGGTCAGGATCGACGATGTCGGCTTGACGGCGAAACGGGCGACGATCGCCTGCCCGGTCGAGATGCCGCCCAGGATGCCGCCGGCGTGGTTGGACAAAAACACCGGCTTGCCGTCATTGCCCATGCGCATCTCGTCGGCATTCTGTTCGCCGGTGATGCGGGCTGCCTCGAAACCGTTGCCGATCTCGACCCCCTTGACGGCATTGATCGACATCAGGCCGGACGCGATGTCCTGGTCGAGCTTGGCATATATCGGCGCGCCGAGGCCGGCCGGCACGCCTTCGGCGGCGATCTCGATGATGGCGCCGACCGACGAGCCCGCCTTGCGGATGGCGTCGAGATATTGGGTGAAGACGGGGACCGATGCCGGGTCCGGCGTGAAGAACGGATTGTCGGCATCGCCGATGAAGTTCCAGTTCCAATTGGCGCGATCGATGGATTTCTCGCCCATCGAGACCAGCGCGCCGCGCACCACCATGCCGGGCACTACCTTGCGGGCCAAGGCGCCTGCCGCCACTCTAGCTGCCGTCTCGCGGGCCGAGGAACGGCCGCCGCCGCGGTAGTCGCGCAGGCCGTATTTGACCTCATAGGTGTAGTCGGCATGGCCCGGCCGGTACTGGCGGGCGATCTCGCCATAATCCTTGGAACGCTGGTCGACATTCTCGATCAGCATCGACACCGGCGTGCCGGTGGTGATCATCGTCTCGCCGTCCTCGTCGAGGATGAAGCCGGAGAGTATCTTGACCTCGTCCGGCTCGCGGCGCTGCGTCACGAAACGCGACTGGCCGGGGCGACGCTTGTCGAGTTCGGTCTGGATGTCCTCACGCTTGAAACGGATGCCGGGCGGGCAGCCGTCGACGACGCAGCCGAGCGCCGGCCCATGGCTCTCACCCCATGTGGTGACGCGGAACAGGTGGCCGAAAGTGTTGTGAGACATGGAAAACGCCCTGCCCGGCGGCGGAGCCGGAAGTCCAAAGTGGTGCGGCGTCCCTTGCGCGTCAAAAAACACGCGCAGCGCTGCACGCTGCCTTCTATTGGCGTTTTGCAAAGCGGTCAAACTGTGTGTGCGGGGAGACCTGCGCTGCCACGAACGGCCAGGGCTGCTGCCCCACCCTGCCGCAATGATCAAGAGCACGCCGCGCGAGTGGCTGCCACTCATTTCTCGTGAAAGGAACCGTCGTTGGAACTCGCGATCGCACCTTGAGCGAAATAGGTCGTGACGAAGCCAGTTTTACTTTTGACACATTCGCTTGGTTTCTGCTTTCTTCCATCCGCCGTTGAGGACCCGCCGCTAGCCATGCCGGCGCAATGATAATGAGGACGACGATGCGTACCCTGATTGGCGCTGTTGCCGCCATGCTGATGATTTCCACCGCCGCCGCGTTCGCCGGCCAGACCGAGGGCCTGATCAAGAAGGTCGACAAGGACACGCTGACGCTGACGCTGGACGACGGCAAGTCCTACAAGCTCAACGCCGAAACCGATCTCGACGCGCTGCAGCCGGGCATGGACATCGTCATCGCCTTTGACGTGACCAATGGCGAGAATGTGGTCACCGACATGCAGCTGCCGGATAGCGACGCCAACTAAATCTAAGATGAGGCCGGCCTGATCTGAATTCGACAGGCTGCAGCCTTCACAGCCACTCCAGGCTCCGCCCTTGCAGCCGGAGCAGGCGGTCCTGAGGGATTTCCAGGCCCGCCGCCTCCTGTTTTGACACGCCCATGACGAAGCGGAAAAGGCAGCGCATCACGCCGCCATGGGTGACGCAGACCGTCTGCCGGTCGAGCGCGTCGAACCATGGCTTGATCCGCTCGAGCAGCATCTCATAGCTTTCCGCGCCCTCTCCGGGCGGCTGGAAATCCCATTTGGCCGAGCGGCGCCCGCGGGTCGATCCCGGAAGCCGGGCTTCGAGCTCACGAAACGTAAAACCCTGCCAGTCGCCGAAGCTCAATTCCACCAGACGCGGTTCTGTCCGGTAAGCGAGCGGGTCGAGCCCCATTGCCGCCCGCAGCAGTTCCATCGTTTCGCACGTGCGCCGCATCGGGCTGGCGACAAAGTCGAAATCCTCACCCTTGCCGATCATCGCGGCCAAGCGCCGGCCATTGCCAGTCGCCTGCTGGCGTCCAAGTGCATTGATGTCGGTATCGGCCTGACCCTGCAGGCGACGCTCGGTGTTCCATTGCGTCTGGCCGTGGCGCACGAGATAGACGAGCGGATACATCAGGTCTTCCGGAGGTCGGGCCAGGGTCTGGGCGGAGGGCCGGCGGAGAGAACTATTCCTTGACGGTCGAGATGTCGGGCGCGTCGACCGCCTTCATGCCGACGACGTGGTAGCCAGAATCGACGTGATGGACCTCGCCGGTAACGCCGCGCGACAGATCCGACAGGAAATAGACGCCGGAATCGCCGACCTCTTCCTGGGTGACCGTCTGCTTCAGCGGCGCGTTGTACTCGTTCCACTTCAGGATGTAGCGGAAGTCGCCGATGCCGGAGGCGGCAAGCGTCTTGATCGGGCCGGCGGAGATGGCGTTGACGCGGATCTTCTTGGCGCCGAGATCGACGGCGAGATAACGCACGCTCGCTTCCAGCGCCGCCTTTGCCACACCCATGACGTTGTAGTGCGGCATCACCTTTTCGGCGCCGTAATAGGTCAGCGTCAACAGCGAGCCGCCATCGGTCATCAGCGGCTCGGCGCGCTTGGCGATGGTGGTGAAAGAGAACACCGAGATGTCCATGGTGCGCAGGAAATTGTCGCGCGTCGTCTCGACATAACGGCCGGTCAATTCGTCCTTGTCGGAAAACGCGATGGCGTGGACGAGGAAGTCGAGCTTGCCCCAATGTTTGGCGATGTCTGCGAAGACGGCATCAAGGCTTGCCGGGTCGGTGACGTCGCAATGACCGGCGACATGGGCGTTGAGCTCCGCCGCCAGCGGCTCGACGCGCTTCTTGAAGGCTTCGCCCTGATAGGTCAGCGCGATCTCGGCGCCATGATCGACGCACGCCTTGGCGATGCCGAAGGCGATCGACCGATTGTTCGCAACGCCGAGGATCAGCCCGCGCTTGCCGGCCATCAGGCCCTGTCCACCCGCCATGTGAGCGTTCTCCGCAAGAATGTCTGCTTTGTGGAGAGCCTATCGCACAGGCACAGAGCCCCTTCAAGCGCTCAAAGCGGACTGTCCGGGGGAGAAAACTCCAAAGCTCAGCCCTTTTGGCGACGCATCAGCGCTTCCAGCTCGCTGTCGCCGCCCTCGGGCAGCATCAGCCTGACATGGACATAGAGATCGCCATGGCCGCCGGTTTTCTCCGGCAAACCCCTGCCTTTCAGCCGCAGCACCTTGTCGGAGCTCGACCATGCCGGGACATTGACCGCGAGGCGGCCGGTTGGTGTCTCGACCGCCACCTTGGCGCCCAGCACCGCGTCGGCCAGCGCCACCGGCAGATCGGCATGCAGGTCGCGACCCTCGACACGGTAGCGCGGATGGCGGCGGATATGGATC
>NZ_RZOF01000150.1:0-13475 GCF_003998955.1 Mesorhizobium sp. M4B.F.Ca.ET.017.02.2.1
CAGCCCCCGCCGCAACCGAAGCCGCGCCGTCGCGCGCCATGGCGTCGGCGTCGAGCGGCAGGGCGGGATGGAAATCGGCGGGACGGGCGCCATTGATGCAGGCCTGGACGATCATGGCTGGCAATCCGGTTTCAACGCAAGTCTAGCGCAGGGCGGGGCCCAGCGGGAACGGCAGTAATGAAAGCGCTACAGGGTGATCCCGGCGGCGCCGGGACTTTTCGCGCCCCCAGCCCCGCCGAGCCTTACCCCAAATGCTGCTTCCGTAACATCTCTTTCATCCGCGCCAATGCCGGTTCGCCATCCGCCGCGAATTCCCTGGCAATTCGAGCCAGGCTCTCGTCCGCCTTGCGATATTTGCTGCCCCAGGCGCCGAGCGTCGCCAGCACCGGCAGCAGGTCGATGCCGGCCGCCGTCAGCCGGTAGATCGCCTTCAGCCCGTGCGTCGGGTCTTCGCTGCGGGTGAGGATGCCTTCGTCCTGCAACGTCTGCAGCCGCTCGGCGAGCGTGCGCGACGAGATGCCCTCGTCAGATTGCAGGAACTCGCGAAAATGCTTTTTCCCGGCGAAGACAAGGTCGCGGATGATGAGCAGCGTCCAGCGGTCGCCTAGCAATTCGAGCGAGAGGCTGATCGGGCAGCCGGACCTTTCCCTGGTCGACATTGATTCGCTTCCATTTGTAAATCACTTTACAATTGACATCATTCATTCTTTCGCGTCAAATGGTTCCAAAAGTAAACTGTATGTGAGCAACGCGAAGAGGACCGCGCAATGAAAAAGCTGATCCTGCAAATGCAGATGTCGGTCGACGGCTTCGTCGGCGCAGATGAGGACCATCGCTGGCAG
Organism: Mesorhizobium sp. M4B.F.Ca.ET.017.02.2.1; assembly: GCF_003998955.1. NCBI lineage: Bacteria > Pseudomonadati > Pseudomonadota > Alphaproteobacteria > Hyphomicrobiales > Phyllobacteriaceae > Mesorhizobium > Mesorhizobium sp. M4B.F.Ca.ET.017.02.2.1. The sequence goes on from NZ_RZOF01000150.1 coordinate 843, forward strand.
CTTTGGGAATGGGGCGACGACAGCGACTGGGACGACGAGCTCAAGCAGGACTTCAACGCTGTGTTCGAAACCGTCGACACCATCCTGCTCAGCCGCAAGATGGCCGAGGAGGGCTATCTCACCCACTGGGGCAATGCGGCGAGGAAATTCCCGAAGGACCGTTTCTACGCCTTCGCCCAGCGCATCGTCGAAGCGCAGAAAGTGGTGTTGAGCGACAGGCTGAGGACCTCGCGATGGGAGCGCACGCGGGTCGCCAGCGGCGACCTGCCGCGCGAGGTCAATGCGTTGAAGGTGGGCGAGGGTGGCAACATCGCCGTCTTCGGCGGCGCCGGCTTCGCCTCGGCGCTAATCGCCGCCAGGCTGGTCGACGAGTTCCAGTTCTTCATCAACCCGGCGGTGCTGGGCAGCGGCCGCCGCATATTCGATCAGGGCGGCTTCGCCAGGCTGAAGCTCATCGGCTCGAAGGCCTATGCCTGCGGCATGGTGGTGAACCGCTACGCGCCGGCCGGCCGAGCGACCTGAATCAGGCCGGCAGCGCGCCGTCGCAACGGCTTGTTCGCCCGCCACTTTCCCGCATCGTCGTTGGCCGCGGCCGTGAAGCACCGGGCCTCGTGCGACGTCAGGCCGATGAGCACGCGCCCGGCATAGGCGGCGGGCTCGTCCCTGACTGTATCAAACACCGCCCAGCTATGATGGGGCGGCTCCTGCACCGCTACAAACCTCATTCGAGCCCCCGCTCTCAGAAGAAGATGCTAATATAGCAGGAACTTTCCGGCGACCCTGTGACGGAGGCCACACAGGCAGACTGTTCACCGATATTTTTTTGGCCGGAGGAAAGTCCGCCGGTCCGTGGCCTGTATTGCGCCCGCCTTCAATGTCCCGCCTGATCGGCGTCCGTCAGCGTGCCGAGGAACGTGACGATGTCGTCGATCTCGGCGTCGGTCAGCGCCGGCCTGTCGCCTGGTTTCCTGCCGTTGAAAGGCGGATCCGTATTGAGGTTTCCCCGGTAAGCCTTTGGCAGGTCGTCATATTGGTTGATCGTGCCGTCGGCGCCCTTTGGATACCAGCGGCCCGGATCCGTGTCGCGGCTGGCATAGAAGGCGACGGCATCGCGCAGCGTGTGGAAATAGCCGTTGTGGAAGAAGCTCTTTCGCAACGCCACGTTGCGCAGCGTCGGCGTCTTGAACAGGCCGCAATATTCAGCGTGTCCCTTGAGGTCGGTGCGCAGCGGGCCGCACAGGCCGAGATCGATATATGCCGGATCGGCATTGGCCGGGATCGCTGCGTTGCGCGGCACGGCAATGGCGATCAGCCCATAATCGGTGAATTGCGGCGGCTCGCCATTGTTGCTGGGCCGGCTCAGATGACAGCTCGCGCAATTGCCCTTGGCTTCGTCCTCGAACACGGCGCGGCCGCGCAGTTCCTGCGCCGAGAGTGTCGCCTTGCCGGCAAGGAAAGCGTCGTAGCGGCTGGAATAGGGGTAAAAATCGGCGCTGCTCTGCTCGAACGTGCCGAGCGCCTCGGCCGCAGCATCGAAGGCGTCGCCCGGCCGATCGAACACGTCGTCGCCGAACGCCGCCTTGAACTCCTGCGCATAGGCCGCCTTGCGCAACGCCGCCACAACCGCGCCCTCATCCTTGTTGGCCATCTCGAAGGGCGAGAGCAGGGGGATCTTCGCCTGCTCCTGGCCGCGATCGGCGCGGCCGTCCCAGGTCAGTCCGCCGGTCGGACCGTTGTCGACGCTCTCGTCGCCCTCATCCTCGGAATCGTAAAAGTGCTCGGTGAAGGCGGGCGCCGCCTGCAGGTAGCGCAGCGATGGCACCGCGCGCAGGCCCGGCCGGTCGAGATTGGGCCCACCCATCTCGACCGGTGCCGCCGAGGCCGGCCCGAAGGCGTGGTTGGGATCATGGCAGGAGGAGCAGGCCTGCTTGCCCGAGGCCGACAGCGACGGATCGAAGAACATTTTCCGGCCAAGCGCCGTCAGCGCCTGCGCCCGCGCGAAAGTCTCCGCGCGCGACAGCGGGCCGGGATGGGTGCTGCCCGCCATGGTCGCCGGTAAGGCGAAGCCGAACATCGCCGCCGTGGCGATCGCGATTGTCAGGCTTTTCCATCGTCTTGTCGGCATAGGCATGGTTCGGTTTGCGCTGGGACTAGGTGCCCAGTGCAACGGATTGATGGACCGGTCGCGAAGCTCACGCAACCGTGTTCGCGGGGGAGAATGTCACAGAAGTGACAGTGGCGCTCGATCTGGCGCGCTGAGGGCGTGAAGGAAGGAAGCCCGTTACGCCGCTTCCCCTGCAGAACAGATGAATCAATCCGGCAGGATGCGCAGCTATCGGATTGTTTTGCCTAGAGTTGGGAGCGCGCCGGCGCTCACTCCGCCTCATCCACCCAGATCAGCCGCAGCAGCCGCAGCAGCGTTGCGCGCTCCTTGCTGGTCAGCCGATGCAGGAAGCGGTCCTCGTGCAGGCGCACCTGACGCCGCCAGGCGGGCATCGCGGCCTTGGCCGCCTCGGTCAGCCGAAGCTCCTGCACGCGCCGATCCTTGGCATGGTCGTCGCGCTCGATCAGGCCGCGCTCCTCGAGCTCGGCCAGCAGCGGCGCCATGTTGGCGCTCTTCATGGCGAGCAGCCGGCAGAGCCCGGCGGCGCGGATGCCCGGCCGTTCGTCGATCAGCGCCAGCATGGCGTAGGTGACGGGGCGCAATTCCGCTTCCGCCATCTCGATGGCGAAATCGTTGAGCGCCAGCGCCGAGGCGCGCCTCAGATTGTAGCCGATCTGCGCGTCGAGCGCGTCCTCGGCGAGGTCGTTGCCGGTTTCGTCCATGTCCGATCGATTGCCGCGATCCGGCCCCTTGTCAAGACAAAAATACTATGCGACATAGCGAAGATAAAAGCTATGTAGCATAGCGATATCGGAGGAGTTGCCCATGGCAGAGGAAATCGAAGATACCGTCGCTTTCGATGTCGAGGGCGGCATCGCCTGGGTCCGCTTCAACCGGCCGGCCAAGCGCAATTCGATGAGCCCGGCGCTCAACCGGCGCATGATGCAGGTGCTCGACGAGCTTGAATTCCGCGACGATGTCGGCGTTCTCGTGCTCTCCGGCGAAGGCGCCGCCTGGTCGGCCGGCATGGACCTCAAGGAATATTTCCGTGAGACCGAGGCGAAGGGCCAGGGCGCCGTGCGTAAGGCGCAAGCCGAGGCCTATGGCTGGTGGCGGCGGCTGCGCTGGTATCGCGTGCCGACCATCGCCATGGTCAATGGCTGGTGCTTCGGCGGCGGCTATGGCCCGCTGTTTGCCTGCGATCTCGCCTTCGCCGCCGACGAGGCGCAGTTTGCGCTCTCCGAGATCAACTGGGGTATCCTGCCCGGCGGCGGCGCCACCAAGGTGGTGGTCGATCTCTTGTCGATGCGCGACGCTATGTATCATGCACTGACCGGCGAGCTGATCGACGGCAGGAAGGCGGCGGCCTGGAAGCTGGTCAATGAAAGCCACCCGCTGGAAGGTCTCAAGGCGCGTGTCGCCGAAGTGGCCGGGATCCTGTTGAAGAAGAACCCGGTCGCGCTCAAGGCCACCAAGGACGCCATCCGCCGCGTCGCCGAGATGACCTACGACAATGCCGAGGACTATCTGGTGCGGGCGCAGGAGGCGGCGAATTCCTTCGACAATGAAGGCCGCAAGGAAGGCATCCGCCAGTTCATCGACGAAAAGAGCTACAAGCCCGGCCTCGGCGCCTACGACAAGGCGAGATGATCCGGTCGATGTGACCTGACACCGGCCGGCGATCGATGCCGGCAGGCACCCGATACGGCGCGTGACACGGGAGGAGATCGCAATGCCGGCATGGACGACACCGGATCCCATTGCCCTGCATGCCCGCGCGCAGCCGGACCGCCTTGCTTGCGTCGACCTGGCGTCCGGACGCCGCTGGACCTACGCCGCGCTCGACGACGCCATCCAGCGCGCGGTCGCGGTGCTCGAAAACCATGGCGTAGGGCAGGGGCAGCGGGTCGCCGCGCTGGCCCGCAACAGCGCTGACCTCGTCATCCTGCAGCAGGCGGTGATGCGCCTCGGCGCCGTCTTCGTGCCGGTCAACTGGCGGCTCGCCGCGCCCGAGCGGCAGGCGATCCTGGCCGATTGCGATCCCGCGCTTCTGGTCCACGACACCGGGCTCGATGTGGCGCCGCCGACCGGCTGCGCGCCGCTCGACGTCGCGCGCTTCCAGGCGGCCGTGGAAGAGGCCGAGCCAGTGCCGCGTCGCCCTCTGCCGGAAGCAGACCGGCCGTCGATCATCCTCTACACGTCAGGCACGTCGGGCCAACCGAAGGGCGTCATCGTCACCGAGGCCAATGCCTTCGCCACCGCGGTCAATTTCGGCGTCATCGGCCGCGTCGGCCATGACAGCGTCGTCCTCTGCGACGCGCCGATGTTCCATGTCATCGGCCTGATCACCAATCTGCGCCCGGTGCTGCTCAAGGGCGGCACCGTGCTGGTCTCCTCCGGCTTCGAGCCCGGCGTCACCAACGACCGGCTCGCCGACCCGGCGCTCGGCGTCACCCATTATTTCTGCGTGCCGCAAATGGCGAGGATGCTGCGCGAACATGCCGGCTTTGAGCCTGCGCGCTGGACATCGCTTGTGGCGCTCTTCACCGGCGGCGCGCCGAACCCTGCCGCCGACATAACGTGGTGGCTCAAGCAGGGCGTGCCGATGGTCGACGGTTTCGGCATGACCGAGGCTGGCACCGTGCTCGGCATGCCGCTGGAGACCGAGTGTATCGCCGCCAAGGCGGGCTCGGCCGGCCTGCCGGCGCCAATGGTCTCGCTGCGCATCGTCGATGATGCCGGCAACGAAGTCGCGCCGGGGGAGGCGGGCGAGATCTGGCTCGCCGGCCCCAACATCACGCCGGGCTACTGGAACCGACCGGAGGAGACGGCGCGCGCCTTCAGCGCGGACGGCTGGTTCCGCACCGGCGACATGGCGAAGCGCGACGAAGACGGCTTCGTCACTTTGGTCGACCGCCGCAAGGACATGTTCATCTCCGGCGGCGAGAACGTCTTCCCGGCCGAGGTCGAGATGGCGCTGCTTGCCCATACCGATGTCGCCGAGGTGGCGGTGATCGGTGTCGCCGACGAGCGCTGGGGCGAGGTCGGCCGCGCCTTTGTGGTGCTGAAACCCGGCCGCATGCTCGACCCGGCGGCCCTCGCCAGCCACTGCGCCGCGCGCATCGCCCGCTACAAGGTGCCAAAGGAATTCTTGGCCATGGAAGCCCTGCCGCGCACGGCATCGGGCAAGATTCAGAAGCATCTGCTGCGCAGGTGGGGTAAGTCGGGTTGAGGCCGCTGAGAAGGTCTACTCGATCAGTAGCAAGCCCCGCTTTTTGTCGCCATCGCTGTCGACGGTGTCCATGGCCGAGAACAGGCGTTCACGCTCGACCAGCCAGGGCTTGTAGCGCTCGTTGACATCGAGCACGAAAACCATGTCCTCGGCTTCCAGATACCCTCCGATCGGAGAAAAATGGCCGCTGCCGGCGCCGAAAATGTAGCGGCGGTTCGGATCGTTGGCGCGCTTCAAGTGCTCGCGGAACTCTTCGGCGCTCAGGTTGCGCAGCACCGAGACTTTCCGGCTGGTTTTCGTTCGAGCGACCTCGGCAACCTCGTCCAACGTGAGCCCGATGATGCAAAAACCTGTCCAGCATTTGCCGGTGCCCTCAAGCACTTCGGCCTCGGTCGTCTCTTCTTCGCCGATCGAGCGGAATGTGTTGGCGACGCTTGCAGGCCCGCATCGCGAGCTGTTCGATTGCCAGTCGAGGTCGGCCTTGAACGAGGCGGCCACCGGCAGCTTCCAGGCGCTGTCGATCAATGCCGGGGTGCGGATAACCGACGACTGGATAGCGTCCTGCGAGACGGCGGATTGACCGACAGTCAAAAGCGCGCCGCCGCCGAGCAGGCCAACGCCGGCAATGCCTGCAATCAGAGCGAAAGCGAGACCGCGCTTCATTGCCGAACCTCGAGACAGTGCAGCAACAGGACAATGCAACAAGATGTTGCAGCCTAGCGGAACCAGAGACATCAGTCGATGTTGCGACGTCGGCCCCTCGCGCCCCATATAGCGGGGCAGGGCGTGCGCTGCGGCGGCTGCGCCCTCGATTTTTGGCGTGCCGCCGGCCGAAAGGGATACTGCGATGAGTGAGCTCAAGGTGAGGACCCGCGTCACCGGCGCAACGGCCGTCCTGCAGCCGGGCGGCCTGCCGGTCGTCACCACGCCGACCGGCGGCACGGTCGATGTCGTCACCGGCGTCAGCGCGCCGGGCTTCAACCCGCTCGACCTGCTCTATGCCTCGCTCGCCGCTTGCATGGTGATCAGCGCCCGCATCGCCGCGAACCGCCTTGGCGTTGCCGCGCAGCTCGCCGAGGTGCGCGCCGAGGTCGGCGGCGAGAAGGCGGCGGACGAGCCGTCCCGCGTCGTCCGCTTCAACATCAGGCTCGATATTTCCGGCGATCTCGACGCAGCGACCAAGCAGCGCATCGTCGAGGATGCCGAGGCGATATGCACCGTCTCCAACACGCTGCGCGCAACGCCAGAATTGCACGCGACGCTTGGGTGAGGCGACCGTTCCCATGGCAATGATCCCGCCCATCGACTATTCGACGGCGTCGCAAGAAATCCGCGCCGAGCACGACAGGGAGCTCAGCCTGCGCGGCCGCATGACCAACATGAAGCGCATCCTGCTCCATTCGCCGGCCGCCCATCGCATCTATGCCGAATGGTTCACGCTGCGCGATCTGCTCAAGCCCGCGCTCGACGACCGCGCCATCTGGTTGTTGTCGCACGCGATCTCCGAGACCTGCCGCGCCGAGATCCCCGTCACCTTCTTCCGCCGCGCGCTGATCGATTCCGGCTTCGATCCGGAGGCGCTCGAGCCGACCGCCGACGAGGCGTTGCTGATAAGGTTCGGCAAGGCGGTCGCGGCGGATGCCAATGCTGTTCCGGAGGAGGTCTGGGCCGCGCTCAAGTCGCGCTACGACGACACGCTCTTGGTCAACCTCGTCGCCTTCGCCGGCATCATGGTGGCGACCTGCCTGTTCACCAATGCGGTACGGGTGGATCTCGATCCGGAGCTGGAGGGGTATCGCAAGCGGTGAAAGCGCGATCTTCCCTTCTCCCCTTGCGGGAGAAGGCGAAGTCGAGCCCACCTCCGCAGGAATCGGGTGGCCGCCACCGTTCATCCACCCCACCTTGATCCCATCAAAGGAGGCACCAGTGACCATCCATTCGATAAGCTCGCATCGTAAAATCCGCTCTGCCGAAGCGCGCGTCGCAGAGCAGGACTGGCGCACTCTGACCGGTGAACTGAACGCCCATGGCTGTGCCGTCATGCCCGCGCTTCTCGCCCCCGACGAATGCGCCGAAATCGCCGCGCTCTATCCGCATGAAGAGCATTTCCGCAGCCATGTGGTGATGGCCCGCCATGGCTTCGGCAAGGGTGAGTACCGCTATTTCCGCTATCCGATCCCCGATCTGATCGAAGGCCTGCGCACCGCGCTCTATCCGCGGCTGGCCACTGTGGCCAACGACTGGAACGAGAAGATGGGGGTGGCGCTACGCTATCCCGGCGACCACGCCGCCTTCCTGAAGCGCTGCCATGACGAGGGCCAAACGAAGCTGACGCCGCTCCTGCTGCAATACGGCCCTGGCGACTTCAACTGCCTGCACCAGGACCTCTACGGCGCGCTCGCCTTTCCGTTGCAGGTTGCGGTCCTGCTGTCCGAGCCAGGCGAGGATTTTGAAGGCGGCGAATTCGTGCTCACTGAACAGCGCCCGCGCATGCAGAGCCGCGCCGAGGTGGTGCCGCTGAGGCGAGGCGACGCGGTGATCTTCGCCGTCCACAATCGGCCGGTGCAAGGCACGAAGGGGCCCTATCGCGTGAACCTGCGCCACGGCGTCAGCCGCTTACGCTCGGGGCGGCGGTATACGGTGGGCATCATCTTCCACGACGCGAAATAGAGCGCGGCGCCGAAGCTGCTGATCCCCCCCCTCGTGGGGGAGATGCCCGGCAGGGCAGAGGGGGGCGCTGTCCCGCCAGCGTATCAACGCTTGGGTTGCCCCCATTGCATGGAAGCGACGAACCTTGGCCCTGAGACGCCGCGATCCTTCGCGCCCCCCTCTGGCCTGCCGGCCATCTCCCCCACGAGGGGGGAGATCGGCTGTCGCCGCCGCCCTTCGCCAATCTCCAATGTCTCATCTGCGGCGCTTCTGCCTCTTCCCTCGCCGCCTTCATTCGGGTAAGCGCTCGGGCAAATCCCGCCACATCAGCGCATTTATCCGGACCGTCCTATGATCCGTCTCGAAAACATCGGCAAGCAGAACGGCCGTCAGATCGTCTTCATCGAAGCCTCGGCCGCCTTGCAGAAGGGCGAGAAGGTTGGCCTCGTCGGCCCGAACGGCGCCGGCAAGACGACGCTCTTCCGCATGATCACCGGGCAGGAACTGCCGGACGAAGGCCAGGTCCAGGTCGATCGCGGCGTCACTATCGGCTATTTCAGCCAGGATGTCGGCGACATGGAAGGCATGAGCGCCGTTGCCGAGGTGATGGAGGGCGCCGGGCCGGTGAGCGCGGTCGCCGCCGAGATGCGCGAACTCGAGCATGCCATGGGCGACCCCGACCGCGCCGACGAAATGGACGCCATCATCGAGCGCTACGGCGAGTTGCAGCACCGCTTCGAGGAGCTCGACGGCTATGCGCTGGACGGCCGCGCCCGTGAGGTCCTGGACGGCCTCGGCTTCAGCCAGGAGATGATGGACGGCGACGTCGCGAAACTCTCCGGCGGCTGGAAGATGCGCGTCGCGCTCGCCCGCATCCTGCTGATGCGGCCCGACGTGATGCTGCTCGACGAGCCGAGCAACCATCTCGACCTCGAAAGCCTGATCTGGCTGGAGCAGTTCCTGAAGAACTATGACGGCGCGCTGCTGATGACCTCGCACGACCGCGAGTTCATGAACCGCATCGTCACCAAGATCGTCGAAATCGACGCCGGCTCGCTCACCTCCTACTCCGGCAATTACGAATTCTACCAGGAGCAGCGGGCGCTGGCCGACAAGCAACTGCAGGCGCAGTTCGAGCGCCAGCAGGCGATGCTGGCCAAGGAGATCGCCTTCATCGAGCGCTTCAAGGCGCGCGCTTCGCACGCCGCTCAGGTGCAGAGCCGGGTGAAGAAGCTCGACAAGATCGATCGCGTCGAGCCGCCGAAGCGGCGCCAGACGGTGACCTTCGACTTCCAGCCGGCGCCGCGCTGCGGCGAGGACGTGGCGACGCTGAAGGGCATCCACAAGAGCTATGGCAGCCGCAGCATCTATGCCGGCCTCGACTTCCAGGTGCGCCGGCGCGAGCGCTGGTGCGTGATGGGCATCAACGGCGCCGGCAAGTCGACGCTATTGAAGCTGGTTGCCGGTGCTTCCGAGCCTGACCAAGGCACGGTGGCGCGCGGTCCGAGCGTCAAGATGGGCTATTTCGCCCAGCACGCCATGGAGCTGCTCGAGGGCGAGCGCACCGTGTTCCAGACGCTGGAAGACAATTTCCCGCAGGCCGGCCAGGCGCCGCTGCGCGCGCTCGCCGGATGTTTCGGCTTCTCCGGCGACGAGATCGATAAGAAGTGTCGCGTGCTCTCCGGCGGCGAGAAGGCGCGGCTGGTGATGGCGCTGATGCTGTTCGACCCGCCCAACCTGCTGGTGCTCGACGAGCCGACCAACCATTTGGACATGGCGACCAAGGAGATGCTGATCAACGCGCTTTCGCAATATGAAGGCACGATGCTGTTCGTCTCGCACGACCGCCATTTCCTCGCGGCGCTGTCCAACCGCGTGCTGGAGTTGACGCCCGACGGCATCCACACCTACGGCGGCGGCTATACCGAATATGTCGAACGCACCGGGCAGGAAGCGCCGGGGCTGAGGAGCTAGGGAGACGGCGGCCATGACCCGCTACAGTCATCCGGCACGCGATTGCCGGAAGAAGAATTCCGTGTACCCTCCACGATGCTTCAGGGGAGGCTTCGGGATGAGAATTGCAATGTCGGTCGCGTTGGCCGCGACAGTGGCCGGATGCGCGACCTCGCCGGTCGATTATGAAGCGTCGCTTTCGCAGCAGGATCAGAAATGGGCGTCGCCGCAATGCCAGCAAGCCCGCGCGGACGCTTCGGATTACGACGCTCGCGAAAAGAACCACCCGGGCTGGGGGTTCGTCGTGCTCGGCCCGTACGGGTTGGGGATCATAGCAGCCGTCAAGGAGCACGAGCAGAAGCAGCGAAAGGCGTTCGCCCGCGAGGTGCACTTGCAATGCTCGAGCCTTCCGCTGCCGAGGGCGTTGCAGGGCGAGTCAAGCCCACAGGCCCCGACGAAATATCCATAGCCGGGATCGGCCTGCTTGAAGACTGGGCTGAGGTGCCTGGCTCAGATGGCGCGTAGCCGTCGCGCTAGCCGACCGCCAGCCATTTGCGCGACTGGGCGAAGGCCTTGAAGGTCTTGGCGTCCATCGGGCGGCCGAAGGCGTAGCCCTGCAGGATGTCGCAGCCCAATTCCTTCAGTATGCGCGCATGTTCCATCGTTTCGACGCCTTCGGCCACTACTTCGATGCCGAGCGACTTGCCGATCTCGATGATCGACGACACCAGCCGCCGTTGCGCCTTTGACCCGGTGATCGGCGTGATCAGCTGGCGGTCGATCTTCAGCCGGCGCGGCTGCAGCTTGAGCAGGCTGACGATCGAGGCATAGCCGGTGCCGAAATCGTCGATCTCGATGTCGATGCCGAGTTCCTTGATCTGCTCGATGTTCCAGGAAACGAAGTCGTCGTTCTCGTCGAGGAAGATCGATTCCACCAGCTCGAACGACACGGTCCCTTGCTTGATGGCGAGCTTGCGCAAACCCTTGATCAGGTCCCTGTCCTCGAGGCGCCTGGCCGAGACGTTGACCGAAACGCGCGGGATGTTGAGATGCGACCAGCGCTCGAAATTCTCCAGTGCCTGTTTGAGCGTGGTGCGGTCGATCAGCGCCACGACGTTCAGCTCCTCGGCCACCTTGAGATAGGCGGCGGGCGCCAGGATGCCGCGGCGCGGATGCTTCCAGCGCGACAACGCCTCGACGCCGACGATCTCGAGCGTCCTGGCGTCGAACTGCGGCTGGTAATAGGCGACGAACTCGTTCCGCTCCAGCCCGCCGAGGATTTCGTCGGCGATCTGCTTGGTCCGGACGATCTCGCTCTGCAGCTCCTCGTTGAAGAACTCGTAGCGATTGCGGCCATGGCTTTTCGCTCTGTAAAGCGCGAGATCGGCATTGACGAGCAACTGCCTGGCGTCGACGCCGTCATTGGCGGCGATGCCGATGCTGACGCCAAACCGGCACTGGTGGCCCTGGAAGGCAACCGGTTGGCGCATCTCCTCGATGATGCGGCTGGCCAGTTCGGCCAGCTTGTCGTCGCCATCCCCATGGGCGACCACCACGAACTCGTCGCCGCCGATACGGGCCACGAAATCGGCGGCTCCGGCGTTGGCCTTGATGACTTTCGAGGCGTGCATCAGCATGGCATCGCCAGCCGCGTGGCCGAGCGTATCGTTGATCTGCTTGAAGCGGTCGAGGTCGAGATGCAGCAGCGCCGTGCGCCGGCCGCTCTCACCGCTTTCAGCCAGCATCTCGTCGAGATAGCGGCGGTTGGGCAAGCCGGTCAGCGAGTCGTGAAGGGCGACATGCTCGATGCGCGCCTTGGCGATCTCCAGCTCGGCGTTCTTCGATTCCGACAGCTGCCGCTCGCGCTCCAGATTTTCGTTGAGCAGCACGTCGCTCGTCACGTCCCATTCGGCGCCGATCATCTTCGGCGTGCCGCCGGTGTCCTGGAAGAACGTGGCGCGCGTGCGGACGTGGCGGACGTCGCCGTCATGATGGATGAGGCGGTATTGCGAGGAGTAGAGGCCCCTGGTCGCCGCAGCCAGGTCGAAATCCTGTCGAGCGCGCTCGATGTCGTCGGGGTGGATCGTTCCCGCCCAGTCATCATAGCCGCGCGGCTCGCTGCCGGCGGCCTTGCCATAGATCTCGTTGACACGCTCGTCCCACACCAGTTCGTTGGTGGCGAGGTCGTGCTCCCAGACGCCGATGCCTGAGGCCTCCAGCGCCAGCTCCAGCCGCCCGGACAGGCGCCGCAACTCGGCATAGTTCTTCTGCCTTTCGCCGAACAGCCGCCCGGCCACCAGGATCGGCAGCACCACCAGGACGCCGGCGAGCGCCATGAGGGCCAGCAAGGTCCGCTCATTCTTCGGCGCCGCTGGCCAGCCGCCCTTGGGAATGGCCGAAATCCGCCACGAGCCTGACGGCACCTCCACTTCGGCTGTCACCGGATTGCCGGCGACGACATTGTCGCCGCCGAAGAAACGTTCGCCGCTGCCACCCAGCGCGTCCTTGCCGGTCAGCGCCACATCGATGTCTATGGCGGGGTCGGTAAGGCCGCTTGCCGCGTAGAGCCGGTCGACATCGACCACCGCCGAGATGATGCCCCAGAAGCGGTCGCCGCCCCCCGCCGTCGGCACGAAGACCGGGATGCGGCCGATGAAGCCGCGCCCGCCTTGCGCCAGGTTGACCGGCCCGGCGA
>NZ_RZOF01000151.1:0-13457 GCF_003998955.1 Mesorhizobium sp. M4B.F.Ca.ET.017.02.2.1
ATACCGGCGACTGGAAGATCGATCCGGAGCCGACGATCGGGCCGAAAACCGACGAGGCGCGCTTCCGCGCCTATGGCGACAAGGGCGTGCTGGCGCTGGTCTGCGATTCGACCAACGCGCTGCGGGAAGGAGAATCGCCATCGGAAGTAGCGGTCGGCGAGGGGCTGAAGGGCGTCATCCAGAGCGCCAAGGGCCGCGTCGCCGTCACCACCTTCTCCTCCAATGTCGGCCGCATCGTTTCCATCGCCAGGGCGGCGCGCGACGCCGGCCGCCAATGTCTCGTGCTTGGCCGCTCACTGAAGCGCGTCATCGATGTCGCCGGCGAGCTCGGCTACATGGACGGGCTGCCGGAGTTCATCGCCGAGGAGGATTACGGCTTCATCCCGCGCGAGAACCTGGTCATCATCTGCACCGGCAGCCAGGGCGAGCCGCTGGCGGCACTTGCCAAGCTGTCGCGCGACGAGATGAAATCGGTGTCGCTGACGGCCGGCGACACCGTGGTGTTTTCCTCGCGCACCATCCCCGGCAACGAGAAGGCGATCCTCGAGATCAAGAACCGGCTGATCGACCTCGGCATGAAGATCATCGAAGACGGCGATGCGCTGGTGCACGTCTCCGGCCATCCGCGCCGCAGCGAATTGCGCAAGATGTATGAATGGGTGCGGCCGCAGATCGGCGTGCCGGTGCATGGCGAGGCGGCGCATCTGGTGGCGCAAGGGTCGCTGATGTCGATGTCCGGCATTGGCCAGGTTGCGCAGGTGCGCGACGGCGACATGCTGAGGCTCTATCCGGGCGCCGCGACCATTGTCGACCAGGTGCCGTTCGGCCGCGTCTACAAGGACGGCCGGCTGATCGGCACCGACCAGGCGATGGGCATCCGCGACCGGCGCAAGCTGTCCTTTGCCGGCCATGTCGCCGTCAATGTCGTGCTCGACGACAAATACGAGCTTGCCGGCGATCCCGACCTGGTGGCGATCGGCGTCGCCGAGGCGGACGCCAGCGGCGAGACGCTGGAGGACCTGATGCTCGATGCGGCAATCGGCGCCGTGGACTCGATCCCCCGTCAGCGCCGAAAAGACCTCGACCTGGTGCAGGAGGCGGTGCGCCGCGCGGTGCGCGGTGCCGCCAACGAAGCCTGGGGCAAGAAGCCGCTGGTGACGGTGTTCGTCACGCGGTGACGAACAAGGGAATAGGGGAGTAAGGCAGTAGGGGAATAGGGAAGAATAAGCAGTCTGTATTTGTTCAGACTCGTTTCCCTACTCCCATACTGCCCTACTCCCTTACTCCCCTAAAGCGGAGTGCTTTATGCTCGGACGCCTGAACCATGTCGCGCTTGCCGTGCCGGATCTGGCCGCGGCAATGGCGGCCTATCGCGACACGCTCGGCGCGCGGCTGAGCGCGCCGCAGGCGCTGCCGGAACATGGCGTGACCGTGGTGTTCGTCGATGTCGGCAACACCAAGATCGAATTGCTGGAACCGTTGGGCGAGAACTCGCCGATCACAGCCTTCCTGGAGAAGAACCCCTCGGGCGGCATGCACCATGTGTGCTATGAGGTGGATGACATCGTGGCCGCGCGCGACCGGCTCAAGGCCAGCGGCGCGCGCGTGCTGGGTGACGGCAGCCCGAAGATCGGCGCGCATGGCAAGCCGGTGCTGTTCCTGCATCCCAAGGATTTCTTCGGCACGCTGGTCGAACTGGAGCAATCATGAGCTGGGTTTCGTTCATCGCGCTGTTCTTCGCCACCTGGTGGGTGGTGCTGTTCGCCGTCCTGCCGTTCAGCCTCAGAACCCAGGATGAGGACAAGGATGTGACGCTGGGCACCGTTCCCAGCGCGCCGCGCGGGCCGCACATGCTGCGCGCGGCGTTCCGGACGACGATCGCCACCCTGGTTCTTCTCGGCATCTTTTACGGCATCACGCGGGGGCTTGGCCTCGGCATCGACGACATCCCGCACGTCGTGCCGGACTTCAACCAGACGCCGAAGAATTAACGACGCAGTCGAGCCAAAGTCATCCCATTGCTTGCGAGTCGATTCAGCCGGAAATCCGGTAGCCGGCTTTCGAATTTTGGCTGAGCTGACGTCTGGTAAAGCAGTTTGGCAATCTGTCGGGCTAAGCAGATGATTGCACAAAAAAAATGCAAGGCACGAGGCCTTGCAATTTAAACGCGTCCGATCTGTTTCCGGTATCCGGCGGCTGCGAGTAACCGCGCCTAGATCGCATCCTCCCAAGACTTTGACCGCGTAGGAGAGCAGATTTTTTTCCGCCCTCTCGGTTATCGGGGCACACTAGCCTAAGGCAGATGAAATTGTCACGAAGAATTTTGCCCGGAAACGGGCAATATCGTGCTGCAGTGCACAATAGTACGGCAGGCCTTGCTTGTGAAACGATCAACCGGGCGGTTGCAGCACTTCGGCCGCTCGCTCGGGTTTCCAATCCGCCATGAAATGGCTATGAAGCCGGGGCAAGCAGCCCATGCCGCGCCGATTCCGGCGGGGCCATCCTCACTTACGGACCAGTCCATGCGTTTGTCGCGCTATTTCCTGCCCATTCTCAAAGAAAATCCGCGCGAGGCCGAGATCGTCTCGCACCGGCTGATGCTGCGCGCCGGCATGATCCGCCAGCAGGGGCAGGGCAGCTTCTCCTGGCTGCCGCTCGGCAAGCGCGTGCTGGACAAGGTCTGCCGGATCATCCGCGAGGAGCAGGACAGGGCGGGCGCGCTGGAGATCCTGATGCCGACCATCCAGTCGGCCGAGCTGTGGCGCGAAAGCGGGCGCTATGACGACTACGGCAAGGAGATGCTGCGCATCAAGGACCGGCAGGAGCGCGAGATGCTCTACGGGCCGACCAATGAGGAAATGGTCACCGAGATCTTTCGCGCCTATGTGAAGTCCTACAAGGACCTGCCGCTCAACCTCTACCACATCCAGTGGAAGTTCCGCGACGAGGTGCGGCCGCGCTTCGGCGTCATGCGTTCTCGCGAATTCCTGATGAAGGACGCCTATTCCTTCGACCTCAACTACGAGGGCGCCAAGGCCGCCTACAACCGGATGTTCGTGTCCTATCTCAGGACGTTCACGCGCATGGGCCTGCAGGCGATCCCGATGCGCGCCGACACCGGGCCGATCGGCGGCGACCTAAGCCACGAGTTCATCATCCTGGCCGACACCGGCGAGAGCCAGGTGTTCTGCCATCGCGACTATCTTTCGCTCGCCGTGCCGGGCGCGAACATCGACTTTTCCAACGACGCCGAGATCGCCGACATCGTCAAGACGTGGACGACGCCCTACGCGGCGACCGACGAAATGCATGACGAGGCGGCCTGGGACAAGGTCTCCGAGAGCGACAAAGTCTCGGCGCGCGGCATCGAGGTCGGCCATATCTTCCATTTCGGCGAGAAGTATTCCAAGCCGATGGGCGCCAAGGTGACCGGGCCGGACGGCAAGGATCATTTCGCTTCCGGCGGCTCCTACGGCATCGGACCCTCGCGGCTGGTGGCGGCGATCATCGAGGCCAGCCATGACGACAACGGCATCATCTGGCCCGACGCGGTGGCGCCGTTCGACATCGGCCTGATCAACATGAAGGCGGGCGACGCCGAATGCGACCGCGTCTGCGACGAGCTCTATGCCGCGCTCTCCGGCGCCGGCAAGGACGTGCTCTATGACGACACCGACCAGCGACCGGGTGGCAAGTTCGCCACCGCCGACCTGATCGGCCTGCCCTTGCAGGTGATCGTCGGGCCGCGCGGCGTGGCGAGCGGCGAGGTCGAGATCAAGAACCGCAGGACCGGCGAGCGCGAGACGCTGCCGATCGAAGCGGCGAAGAAGCGCCTCGGTATCGCCGCATGAGCCAGGCGGCCGCAGCCAAAGCCCCGGCCGTCAAAGCCCCAGCCGCCGGCGCCTTTTCGGTGTTCGAGCGCATGGTTGCCTGGCGCTATCTGCGCTCGCGGCGCAAGGAGACGGTGATCTCGGTCATCGCCTCGATCTCCTTCCTCGGCATCATGCTGGGGGTGGCGACGCTGATCGTCGTCATGGCGGTGATGAACGGGTTCCGCGCCGAGCTGCTGACCCGCATCCTCGGCGTCAACGGCCATCTGATCGCGCAGCCGCTGGATTCGCCGCTGGAGGACTACGCCCAGGTGGCGGGCCGCATCAACGGCGTGGCCGGCGTCAAATACGCCATTCCGCTGATCGACGGCCAGGTGCTGGCGCAAGGCAATGTCGGCGGCGGCACCGGCGCGCTGGTGCGCGGCATACGCGGCGAGGACCTCGGCAAGATCTCGATCGTCTCCAGCAATATCAGGCAAGGCACGCTTGACGGCTTCGACACCGGCGAGGGCGTGGCGATCGGCAAGCGCATGGCCGAGAATCTCGGCCTCGTGCTCGGCGACACAATCACGCTGATCTCGCCGGACGGCGACGTGACGCCGCTCGGCACGACGCCGCGCATGAAGGGCTACAAGATCGCGGCGATCTTCGAGGTCGGCATGTCGGAATATGACAGCTCGATCGTCTACATGCCGTTCTCGGAAGCGCAGCTCTATTTCAACATGGACGGGCGGGCGCAGACCATCGAGATCTATGTCGACAATCCCGACAATGTCGACGCGCTGAAGCCGCTGGTCGAGCAAGCGGCGCAGCGGCCGATCGACCTTGTCGACTGGCGCCAGCGCAACGAGACCTTCTTCTCGGCGCTGCAGGTCGAGCGCAACGTCATGTTCATGATCCTGACGCTGATCGTGCTGGTGGCGGCGCTGAACATTATTTCCGGCCTCGTCATGCTGGTGAAGGACAAGGGCCACGACATCGCCATCCTGCGCACGATGGGGGCGACGCGCGGCGCGATCCTGCGCATCTTCCTGATGACAGGGGCGGCGATCGGCGTCACCGGCACCATCGCCGGCGTGCTGCTCGGCGTCGTCATCTGCCTCAACATCGAATCGATCCGCCAGTTCTTCTCCTGGATGACCGGCAGGATCCTGTTCAATCCCGAGCTCTATTTCCTCAGTCAGCTGCCAGCGAAGATGGATGCGCGCGAGACCACCTATGTCGTCATCATGGCGCTGGGCCTGTCCTTCCTGGCGACGGTGTTTCCGGCCTGGCGGGCGGCGCGGCTCGATCCGGTCGAAGCCTTGAGGTACGAGTGATGGCCGAAGCCATTATCGAGCTGAAGGGCGTCGAGCGGCACTATGTCCAGGGGCCGCGCAAGCTGACCATCTTGAACAGCGCCGATTTTTCGCTGCGGCGCGGCGAGATGGTGGCGCTGGTGGCGCCGTCGGGCACCGGCAAGTCGACGCTGCTGCACACCGCCGGACTGCTGGAACGGCCCGACGCCGGCGACGTGATTCTCGGCGGCCGCGCCTGCGGCCGGCTGTCCGACGAGGACCGCACGGCCATCCGCCGCAACGATGTCGGCTTCGTCTATCAGTTCCATCATCTGCTGCCGGAGTTTTCCGCGCTGGAAAACATCATGATGCCGCAGCTGATCAAGGGGCTGTCGCGTAAGGAAGCGGCCGAGCGGGCGGCACAGCTGCTCGACTACATGCAGATCGGCAAGCGGGCGCAGCATCGGCCGTCGGAGCTCTCCGGCGGCGAGCAGCAGCGGGTGGCGATCGCACGCGCCGTCGCCAATGCGCCGCTGGTGCTTTTGGCCGACGAGCCGACCGGCAATCTCGATCCGGTCACCGCCTCCTATGTGTTCGAGGCGCTGGAAGCGCTGGTCCGGCAATCGGGCCTCGCGGCGCTGATCGCCACCCACAATCACGAGCTGGCTTCGCGCATGGATCGGCGGGTGACGTTGGCCGAGGGCAAGGTCGTCCCCCTTTAGGTCACGGCGATATTCGGGTGAGGCCGGCCTGCGAAAGGCGGCTTCCTGCGCTTCCCGTGCTCACGTACTTCAAGTGCGCTCCGCTCCGGTTCTCGGAAGCCACCATTTTCGACTCGGCCTGACCCGACTCTCGGCGTGCCCCGGCGACCTGACTGGCAAGACTTTCTGTCTGCCGTGAACGCAAGACCGGCGCGCAGCGCCCGTCAACCTTTCCTTAACCCTGCCGGATTGAGCGCCCGAAATTTCCGGGCCGCGCCTTTCTGCGGTCGTTGACATTCGAACAAAATTAGAACAAAATACGAACATACTAACAACTGGAGAGAGTTATGTCGGACCTTGTTCAGGATGTTGTGTCGCTCGTGTGCATGAGCACGTTTCTGATTTCCATGGCGATCTGGATCGGCGCCATGTGAGGACCATGCCTTGCGGCCGGCTGCCGCAAGCGCCTCGACGTTAAGCTTTTCTTGCCGCCATTGACGCTAGGGTGCCCGCGAAGACAGGGAGCAACACCGGTGTCGCCGATCGTGATGGCCATCCTCCTGGCCGGCAATCTCGGACTGATCTTTCTGCTGATGACCGTGCCGCTCGGCCTGCGCACGGTCAGGGTGTCGAGACTGGTGGCGACTGACCGCCACCGGCTCTGGCAGGCGCTGTGGCCGTTCGGCAGCGATGCCGGCTGGTCGGGCGAGATCGTTTCGGCTCAGGCGCTGGACGGCCAGGGCATGGCCCGCATCGTCCTGTCCTGGGAAGGGCGCGACGGCCAGCCGATCGAACGCAAGGTCGTGCTGGAGGATGTCGTCGAGGGCGGCCGCTTTTCCATGCGCGTCCTCGATGATTCCTCGCTCGATGCCTCCTTCTGGGCCAGCTATCGCGAGACCACCGAACTGGTGGCCGAGGGTGCCGCGACGCGGGTCAGCCTCGGCCAGACCGATCGCTACCGCGGCGTCGCCTTCCTGATCTTCCGCTATTTCGCCATGCGGCGCGAGCTCGGCAAGCTGCAGCGCTGGGCGAGGACCGGAGAGTATCGCAAGGGCGGCTGGTTCGAGCATCCGCTCAGCCAGGTGGGATTTGCCGTGCTTTCAGCCTTCATCCTGTGGCCGTTCTTCGGCCTTAGCCTCGGCGGCCTGGCACTGGCCGCGATCCTGACCTCGGTGGTCGCCTTGCACGAGCTCGGCCATATGGCGGCATTCCGGCTGATGGGACATAGCAGGGCGCGCATGATCTTCATCCCGCTGCTTGGCGGCATCGCCATCGGCGGCAGGCCTTACGACAGCCGCTTCGAGGTGGCGTTCGTGGCGCTGATGGGCGCCGGCTTCTCGGCCTTCCTGGTGCCGGTGCTGATCGCCGCCAGCGGGCTTGCCAGAGGCGAGGGGCATGGCGCCGTCGCCGCGCTGCTGGCCACGCTCGCCGGCTTTTCCGCGCTGTTCAACATCGCCAATCTGGTGCCGGTGTGGAAGTTCGACGGCGGCCAGGTGCTGCGCCAGATCTGCCCCGGCCCGATCGTCCTGGCGCTGGCTTCGTTCCTGCTGCTGTCCGCCTTGCTGGCGCTCGGCTGGCTGGCTGGATTTTCGCCGGGCTTCCTGCTTGCGGCCGGCGTCGTGTTCCTGATCCTCAGCCTGCTCACCATGGGCAGCGCGGTGAAGCCGCGCCATGAGCTGAAGCCGATCCGAACCTTCGACCGATTCGCCATGGCCGGCGCATTGCTCGCGGTCTTCGCCATCCATGGCTATGGCGTGCTGTGGGCGTCCACGCTGCTGGTCTGAGCAGCGATCGGACAGTTGTCAGCCAGCCTTGCGGGTTGCCTCGACGGGCAAAGCGGCCGCGGGGCCGAACACATGCTCGAAAGCGGATTTCAGCGCCCGGTCGAGGTCGGCCATGGTCACGGGCAGGCCAAGATCGACCAGGCTGGTGACGCCATGATCCTGGACACCGCACGGCACGATGCCGGTGAAGTGTCCGAGTTCCGGCTCGACATTTATGGCGATGCCGTGAAAGCTCACCCAGCGCCGCAGCCGGATGCCTATTGCCGCGATCTTGTCCTCGGCCGGCGTGCCGTCGGCAAGCGCGGGACGATCCGGCCGCACGACCCAGACGCCGACCCTGTCCTCGCGCCGCTCGCCGCGCACGTTGAAGGCGGCAAGCGTTGCGATGATCCATTCCTCGAGCGCGGCGACAAAGGCGCGCACATCCTCGCGCCGGCGCTTGAGGTCTAGCATCACATAGGCGACCCGCTGGCCAGGGCCGTGATAGGTGTATTCGCCGCCGCGTCCGGCCGAAAAGACCGGAAACCGGTCGGGCTCGATCAGGTCCTCGATGCGGGCGCTGGTGCCGGCCGTGTAGAGCGGCGGATGCTCGACCAGCCAGACAATCTCGCCGGCCGCACCGCTGCGGATTGCCTCGGCGCGCGCCTCCATGAAGGCGATCGCATCGGGATAGGCGGTGAGGCCGGGCTCGATCCGCCATTCGACGGGTACTGAACCGGGCAGGGGCAGGAACGACGTGGCGATCTGGCTGCGTTCTGGCATGATAAATCTCGTGTGCCCCCTCATATGGCGGCAATGGGCGAAAACGTCCAGTTCCCCGGCATTTTCCAAAGCTGTGGAGCGTTGTGTCGGCAGCTCTGTCCGATGCATGTCGTTCCCCCAAAACCGCTACGCACTTTTGGGCGACATGCATTGGCGATTATTCCGCACGGCGCACTTGTTTCGCCGGAAACGATTTGCTACAGGCCCCGAGCCGGTTCGTTCCGGCTCCTACCACGTGCGGTCGTGGCGGAATTGGTAGACGCGCAGCGTTGAGGTCGCTGTGGGGCAACCCGTGGAAGTTCGAGTCTTCTCGACCGCACCAAAATCTCCCTGTTGAATTTTCAACGGTTGCGGCAAAGAGCCCAACCAGCCGCCGGGACGTCGGGTAGCCTGCCCGGTCAGGCCGCTGTTTGAGGCGTGCGCGCCGGTTTGGCGGCTAAGCTCCTGCGTTGCTATGTCAGGCGCGGCAACCCGCGAGCAAAGGTTGTCATTGCAAGCAAAATGCAACCACAAGGAAACCCAATTTAAAGAATGCCAAAGTACCTTCGCCAGCTGTTCCGGGGGAGGTTCCTTTGCCTTACAATCCTGCGCTGGATGGATTGCGCGCCATCAGCATCCTGGCTGTTTTGGGTTTCCACTGCGAGGTGCCGCTGCTGCATGGCGGCTTCTTCGGGGTCGATCTGTTTTTTGTACTTAGCGGCTTTCTGATCACCACCATGCTGCGCAACGAACTTGACGAGACCAACAGCATCGATCTCGGCCGCTTTTACTGGAACCGGCTGGTACGCCTCACTCCGCCCCTTTATCTGATGCTGGCGGCAATCCTGCTCATCGGTCTGGAGACGCCTCGAAAAATCTTCATCGCAGCCGTCTACCTGACCGATTTCTTCGCGCCCTATGAGCACTTCTACGGTGTCCTGCGGCACACCTGGTCGCTGGCCGTGGAAGAGCAATTCTACCTGGTATGGCCGTTGCTGTTGGTGGGCATATTGCGCCTGCCTCGACCGGCTGCCGTGGTTGTCGCCATGTTTTGCATCGCGACAGCCTGGAGGATCGTGCTGCTGCAGGAATTGCCGAGCGAATGGGTCTACTATCGTCCCGACGCCCGCCTGACAGGCTTGCTTGCGGGTGCGATCGTGGCTTTGGCAAAGCCGGAGTTCAAAGACCTATCCCAACTGGACAGCATCGGCAGAACGGCCGCGGGCACAATCCTGCCGTTCATGGTAGGCACGCAGATATTCACGCCGGTCTCGCTGCTGATCATGCAGCCTCTGGTCGAGGTTTCGGCAGCGGCCTTGGTTGTCGTGGCGACGGACAGCAGGAGTGAAATTCATCGCCTCTTGTCCCACCCCATGCTGGTGCGGGTCGGGGTCCTTTCCTATTCGATCTACCTTTGGCATTACCCGATCGCCAACGTCATGAAGCAGTCCTATGGCTGGGCTCCAACCCTGTTCGTAACGGCTGTCCTGTCGATGGCTCTCGCCGTGCTGACGCACAGTCTCGTCGAGATCCCGATGAGGGCGCTTCGTCTGCGACGTCGCGTCGTTGTAGGCTGATTTTGCAGATCTGCCCCGACTGGGACCGTCGCCGGCGCTATCCCGTCCAGCCAAGGCCGGCCGAGATGCAGTTGATCGAGACGAGCAGGGCGTCGGTCGCCCGCTTTTGATCCGCTGTGCCGGTGTTTGCCCGGACTTCCCGCAGCAGATCGACCTGCAGCCGGTGGATGTCGTCCATCTGTCGTCGCAGATTGTCGAAACGCCGCTTGAACATCGGAAAGCGCGCGGAAAGATCGCCTCCCGTGAGGTCGCCGATCAGGCGTCGCGTCAACTCGTATTCGGCACCGATGCGGGCGTGGATTCGCCCGGCCGCATCGCTGTCGGACACCAGGCCGGCGTAGAGCCGCGCGATCTCCATGTCGGACTGGTAAAGCGTCTTCTCGGCCTCGTCGACGATCAGGCGGAAGAAGCGCGAGTGCTCGAACATGCGGGCCAGAAGGTCGCGCCCGGCCTCGCCGCGCACGGTGACGAAGGAACTCATCGCGCTGCCGATGCCATACCAGCCGGTCAACAGATGACGGTTCTGGCTCCAGGCGAACACCCATGGAATGGCGCGCAGGTCGGCAATGCCGCTGGCGCCGAAACGGCGATCCGGCCGTGAGCCCATTTTCAAGAGCGCCAGCTCCGCGACCGGGCTCGCCTGGTTGAAATAGGCGAGGAAGCCGGGCTCGGCCATCAGCCCGGCATAGGATGCCTGCGACATGCCTGCCAGCGCTTCCAGCGCTTCGTCGAATTCCGGCGTTTCCTTCTTCTCGGCATCGCCGGGCGATCCGACACTGTGGGCCAGCACGCCGGCGGCGAGAATCTCGAGCTGGTTGAGGCCGGTGCCGCGATTGGCGAATTTCGACGAGACGACCTCGCCCTGCTCGGTCACCCGCATGGTTCCGGCGACGGTTCCTTGCGGCTGCGCGGCGATCGCCCGGCCGGTCGGCGCGCCGCCACGGCTGACGGAGCCGCCGCGGCCGTGGAAGAAGCTGATCCTGACCTTGTGCTTGCGGCCGACGGCAGCGAGGCGCTTTTGCGCTTTCGCCAGTTCCCAATTGGACGCGAGGAAACCGCCATCCTTGTTGGAGTCCGAATAGCCGAGCATGATTTCCTGGCGCGCGCCGAAATCCCGCACCGTGCGCCTGACCAGCGAAACGCCGAGCAACCCGTCCAGGATGGCGGGGGCGGCCTGCAGATCGGCGATGGTCTCGAACAAGGGCACGATCCGCAGCCGGATTGTGCCGCCGCCACTGGGCGCGGTCGAAAGTCCGCAATATTGCGCCAGCAGATAGACCGCGAGCAGATCGTCTGCCGAGCGGGTCATGCTGAGAACGAAAGCGCCGACAGCATCGCCATCCGATCCGGAGATGTGCCTGGCGATGACCGAGAATGTCGAAAGCAGTTCGCCTGCCTCAGGCGAGAGCCGGCCTGCGTCGATCTCCAGCTGCTCGCCCTGGCTCAAGGCAGCGCGAATGCGCGCCGACCATTGCGGCGTGCCGGCTGCCACCGGATCGGCGGGATTTGCCAGCGCAAACAGCTCGGCCAGCACCCGGTTGACGACGGTGGAGTTCTGCCTGACGTCGAGCGAAACCGTGCGGAAGCCGAAGCTTCCGAGCTGCCAAAGCAGCGGCTGGACGAAACGCCTGGCCACCGCGCGCCCTCCGATTGCTTCGAGGACCGAAGACAGGGCGTTGAGATCAGCCCGAAACGCCTCCGCCGAGGGGTACGCCGCCGTACTGCCATCCCGCGTGGCGTCCAGCCGAGCAAGCAGGGCCGAGGCGAACTGGCGAAGCGGTTCGTCAGGGTTGCGGGCGGCGATCTCGTCGGCCTGTCCGCTTCTATCGAGTGCCGTTTGCAGCACCGGCTCGAAGCTGGCCGGCAGGTCGATGACGTTCGAGCTGGCACTGAGCACCGACACCAGCCGCTGCATCTGCGCCAGATACCAGCCTATGGCGGTGTTGCGGTACTCGGCCATGGCATGGGCCGTGACCGCGGCCGTCACGTTGGGATTGCCATCGCGGTCGCCGCCGATCCACGAGGCATAACGCATGAAGGAGGGAATTCTTATCGGCTCGCCCGGATAGTGACGCTCAAAGGCGCCCTGAAGCTTGCCATAGAGCTGCGGCGTCGCCTCGAAGATGACTTCGCGAAAGAAATGCAGGCCCCAGGCGATCTCGCGCTCGACCGTCGGACGCTCCAGCCGCAGTTCGCCGGTCATCCACAGAAGCTCGATCTCGCTTTCCAGATCGGCGACCAGCAGGTCGCGTTCGCGCGGCGCCCAGCGCGGCTGGTCGAGCTCGGTCAGCTTGCGATAGATGCGGCGGTGGATCTCCAGCACTGTGACGCGCTTGGCCTCCGTCGGGTGAGCGGTCATGGTCGGGCCGACGTAAAGCTCATTGAGCGCGGCCTGGGCCTCCTGCGCCGAGTGGCCGTTGGCCGCCATCTGCGCGATCACGCTGGCGAAGGAGCCGGGCACTTCGTCGACGCCGGCGCCCTGTTCGAGTTCGCGTCGCGCCCGCATGGCAAGCAACTCGTCGGCGATCGTCAGCAGTTGGAACCACACCCCTGTCGCCTGAAGCGCCGGGATGCGCTGGCCAGGGGCGAGGGAGCCAAGCGACCTGCGTCCGCTCAGAACGGCGGCGATCTCCGGCTCGCGGGCGCTTGCGACCTGCAGCAGCAGGCGCAACAAAAGGCTGCGCTCGTCCTCGCGAAACTTGATGCGTCTGCTCTGTTCCAAGGCGCTCTCCTGATCCGTCGGCATCGACCGCCGCTGTAGCCGCGCCCTGAATCGAGGGTGGCGCCGGCTGTCAGGCGACCCGGTCGGGAACCGGACGCCCCTCGAAGAAGGCGGTCAGGTTCTCCACCACCTTCATGCCCATCGCCACCCGCGTTTCCTCGGTCGCGCTGCCGAGATGCGGCAGCAACACGACATTCTCCAACTGCTTCAGCGCCTCCGGAACGGCCGGCTCCTCGGCAAAGACGTCTAGGCCAGCGCCGGCGATCTCGCGCCTTTGCAGCGCGCCGATCAGGGCGTCCTGGTCGACGACGTCGCCGCGCGCGGTGTTGATCAGGAACGCGCTACCCTTCATCAACCGCAGGCTTCGGGCATCGATCAGGTGGCGGTTTTCCGCGCCGCCCGGGCAGTGCAGCGACACGAAATCGGATGCCGTGAGCACACCTTCCAGAGTCTGCATCTGCACCGCGCCCATGGCGCGCGTTTCCTCATCATCGACCGGCGACCGGTTGAAGAACACGATCTTCATGCCGAAGCCGAAATGCGCGCGCCTGGCCGTCGCCTTGCCGATGCGCCCCATGCCGACAATACCCAAGGTCTTGCCCGAAACCTTCGCGCCGGCCATGTGGGTCGGCGACCAGCCGTGCCATTCTCCGGCTCGCAGCTGCCGCTCGCCTTCACCGGTCCGGCGCGCGACCGCCAGCATCAGGCTCAGCGCAAGGTCGGCGGTACAATCGGTCAGCACGCCAGGCGTGTTGGTCACCACGATGTCGCGGTCGCGGGCCGCCGCGACATCGATGTGGCTGAAGCCGACGCCGAAATTGGCGA
>NZ_RZOF01000152.1:0-13450 GCF_003998955.1 Mesorhizobium sp. M4B.F.Ca.ET.017.02.2.1
GTCACCGGCCGCGGCGCGGTGGCCGGCGAGGCGCTCGGCCTGCACATGGATGTCGATGCCATCGCCTTCACCGGTTCCGGTCCGGTCGGCCGCCGCTTGCTCGACTATTCGGCGCGCTCCAACCTGAAGCGCGTCTTCCTCGAGCTCGGCGGCAAGTCGCCCAACATCGTCTTTGCCGACGCGCCGGACCTGAAGCAGGCAGCGACCGTGTCGGCCAACGGCATCTTCCGCAATTCCGGCCAGGTCTGCGTCGCCGGTTCCCGCCTGCTCGTCCAGGCGTCGATCTACGATCGCTTCATGGATGAGCTCCTCAAGGCAACCGCCAGGCTGAAGGTCGGCGATCCGCTCGATCTCGGCACCGACATCGGCGCGGTGTCGAGCGCCGAGCAACTCGACAAGAACCTCGGTTTCGTCACCAAGGCGGCGGAGGAGGGCGCCCGCCTCATCACCGGCGGCGAGCGCATCCTGGCCGAGACCGGCGGCAGCTACATGGCGCCGACCATCTTCGAGAACGTGACGCGGGACATGCAAATCGCCCGCGAGGAAGTGTTCGGGCCCGTGCTCGGCGTCATGCGCTTCGACACCGAGGAGGAGGCGGTGAGCCTTGCCAACTCCACCGTCTACGGGCTGGCTTCCGCCGTGTGGACATCGAACCTGTCGACCGCGCACCGCATGGTGCGCGCCATCAATGCCGGCGTCGTCCATGTCAACACCTATGGCGGCGCCGACATCACCGTGCCGCTCGGCGGCGTCAAGCAGTCCGGCTTCGGCCGCGACAAGTCGCTGCACGCCGTCGAGAAATACACCGACCTGAAGACCGCCTGGATCGCGCTCGGCTGACGGCGGTCTAACTCTGCTGGATCAGTGTCCGCGCCGCATCCGCTCCCGCCGAAAGGATGCGATCCGACAACTCCGTGCCTTCGACCGCGCGGGCCAGTTGCAGCGCGCCGATGAGCGTCGCAAAGACGCCCAGCGCCACGCCTTCCGGATCCTTGCCCGGCGGCAAGGTGGCGGACACCTGGCTCACCAGTGACAGGAAGCGCTCGGTATAGACCTGGCGGGTTTCAGGCGGCTGGCGCGCGATCTCCGGCAGCAGCGCGGCGGACGCGCAGCCCTTGTCCGGATTGTCCCGATGCGCGGCCGACAGATATGCCCCTATGGCCATTTCGGGACCGCCCGAAGCCAACAACTCCTGCATTTGCTGCGACTGGGTATCGAGGGCCGCCGCCACGCTTTCGCGGACAAGTTCCGCCTTCGACTGAAAGTGCGGATAGAAGGCGCCGTTCGTCAGTCCGGCGTCGCTCATGATGGTCGCCAGTCCGGACGCGGCGATGCCGTCGCTTCGAAAGCGTTCGGCGGCGACTTCCATGATCCGGCCGCGTGAGGCGTCCTTCCGGCCCTTTTCATAGCGCATGGCTGCACGTCCTTTCGGCTATTGCATTATGATCATAATGTGATATTATACCCGTAATTTAATGGGCTGGAAAGAGCCGGCCTTGGTAATCTTGGAGTATGACATGAGCGCGAATTCCGGAAAGACCGCTATCGTGACCGGAGCCTCGTCGGGCATCGGCTGGGCCAGCGCCGAGGCCTTGGCCCAGGCGGGGTTCACCGTTTTCGGGACGAGCCGCCGCGCGGCCGGCAACGGCCCGGAAGGGGTGACCATGCTGGCCTGCGACGTGACCGACGGCGATGCCGTCGCGGCGCTCGTATCGACGGTGCTCTCGCGCACCGGCCGGATCGACGTGCTGGTCAACAATGCCGGCGTCGGCATGCTTGGCGGCGCCGAGGAATTCTCGATCGCGCAGGTACAGAGCTTGTTCGACGTCAATCTGTTTGGCGTCGTGCGTATGACCAACGCGGTATTGCCGTCGATGCGGCGGCATGGCGAAGGGCGCATCATCAACATCGGCTCGATATTGGGTCTCGTGCCGGCGCCGTATTCGGCCCACTATTCGGCGGCCAAGCACGCGATCGAGGGCTATTCGGAATCGCTCGATCACGAGGTTCGTGCCTTCAACATTCGCGTCTCCGTCATCGAGCCGGCATTCGTGCGCACCGTCTTCGACCAGAACGGGATCGAGCCGGATTCCCCGTTGCAGGAATATGATCGGGCGCGCGCCGGGGTCGACGCCCTGCTTCGCGATGTGATGCCGAAGGCCGACCGGCCGGAGGTGGTGGCGGATGTGATCGTCAAGGCCGCGACCGATGCCCGGCCGCGGCGGCGCTACACCGCCGGCAAGGCCGCGCGGCAGGTCAGCATGCTGCGCCGCTTTGTCCCCGCCGAGATGTTCGACAAGAGCTTGCGCAAGCAGTTCCGCTTGCCGGTCTGAACAGGCGCAGGGCAGGGGGATGCTCACCGTGCGGCACACCAAAACCACTTTCAGGAAGTTACTGCCATGAAGGCATTCGTTGTCGACAAATATAACAAGAAGGGCATCCTGCGGCTGGCCGAGATGCCGGAGCCGAAGCTCGGGGACAGCGATGTCCTGGTCGAGATCCATGCGGCGGCGGTGAACCTTCTCGATTCCAAGGTCAGGACCGGAGAGTTCAAGCTCATCCTGCCCTATAGCCGGCCCTTCATCCTCGGCCACGACGTGGCCGGCAAGGTCATCCGCGTGGGATCGAAAGTTCGCAGGTTCAAACCCGGCGACGAGGTCTATGCGCGGCCGCGCGATGGGCGGATCGGGGCATTCGCCGAGTTCATCGCCATCGATGAAGCCGACGTCGCCTTGAAGCCCAGCAATCTCAGCATGGAGGAGGCGGCCTCGATCCCCCTGGTCGGTCTGACCGCCTGGCAGGTGCTCGTTGAAAGGGCAAAGCTGAGCAAAGGACAGAAGGTCTTCATCCAGGCCGGCTCCGGCGGCGTCGGCATATTCGCGATCCAGCTGGCAAAGCATCTCGGCGCGACCGTTGCGACGACGGCGAGCGCAACAAGCGCTGCCCTGGTCAAGGGCCTCGGCGCCGATGTCGTCGTCGACTACCGGAAAGACGACTTCGAAAAAATCCTGTCGGGCTACGATATCGTCGTGAACAGCCAGGACGCCCAAACGCTCGAAAAGTCGCTCACTGTGCTCAAACCCGGCGGCAAGCTCATCTCGATCTCCGGCCCGCCGGATCCCGAATTCGCCAGGGAAAAGGGGTTGAACCTGGTGCTGAGGACGCTTCTGCGCCTTCTAAGCCGCGCCATTCGGTCCAAAGCCAGGCGCCGTGGCGTGAGCTTCTCGTTCCTGTTCATGTGGGCGCAGGGCGACCAGTTGGGCAAGATCACCGCCCTCATCGAATCCGGCGCGATCCGCCCGGTTGTCGATCGGATCTTTCCCTTCGAAGCGACCAACGAGGCTCTGGCCTACGTCGAAACGGGACGCGCCAAGGGCAAGGTCGTCATCAAGGTCAGATAGCGGCATCCCGGGCGTGCGCGGCTTTTGCAGCGCGATGCGCTCAGACGGCGATTTGAAGCGTCCCGTAGCGCTTTACTTCGGCCTCGATCTCCCTGACCAGCGTCTCCAGCGCGGGGTTTCGGGGGCTGCGCGCGCGCCTGACAATATAAGCCAGGTCTGGAGGCTTGGGGAATTTGTGGTCGACTATCTCCATATCGGGCTGCAGGTGCCGCTGACTCAAGAGTGCGACGCCGAGCCCCGCGGTCACGCCTGCAATGATCCCGGCTGCGCTGGAGCATTCGAACACGGTCTCGAACACCGTGCCCTCGTCCTGCCCGACGTCCATGCCCCAGCGCCGGAAGAAGCAGTCTTCATCGAAGGACAGGAATGGGACCGGCTTCCCGTTCGACAGAGCCAGGTCGCGCGATTTCACCCAATGCAGCGTCTCGCGAAACAGGAGGATATCGGCGGGCCGGACCTCGTGCTGGAACACCTGGATGATGGCGGCATCAAGAGCTCCTTGGCTGAGCTGCTCCTGCAGGACGAGGCTCATGCGCACATGCGTGCGGACGCTCACCTCCGGGTAGAGCCGGCGAAACCGGCCAAGAATGCGCGAAAGGTCCGTGCAGGTCGTATCCTCGGTCATTCCCAGCGCAATCTTGCCCTGCAACGTGCTTTTCGACAGGCTCAGGACCGCCTCGTCATGGATGCCCAGAATGCGCCGCGCATAACCAAGCAAATCCAGTCCGGCCGTGGTAAACATCGGCGCGTTTGCCTTCCGAGCGAGGATTTCGCAGTCGAGGCTCGCTTCCAGTCTCCTGATCTTGTGGCTGACCGCCGACTGCGACAAGCCGAGGATCTCGGCAGCGCGCGTGACGCCGCCATGCTTCTCGATCGCGACCAGTGCGCGCAAGGCGTCGACATCCAGGCGGCGGCTCATCACTCCAGCCATGACAATCCTCAATCGAAACCAATGCGATACGCCGATTTCTGATCCGCCGACGCTTTTCAGGCAAGCCGATATGCTGATTCCGCGGCTATTTCATGATCGTATCGAAATTTGTCATGTGCAAACGTGCGTGCTTGTCGCCAATAGTCAGCGCCAAAATTGGCCGTGATCCGCTTCTCGGAGCTACGGGCGCCTGACCAAAGAGATCCCATGACCCTCCTGCACAGCAAAGCCCATCGCCTCGTGTGGCCAATGATGGCGACGGCCCTGGTGGTAAGCTGGAGTTCTGGCTTCGTCGGCATCCGCTACGCCAGCGAGAATGCCGATGTCATGCTGGTCCTGTTCTGGCGGACCCTGATGTCGGGATTGATTCTCTTGCCATTTGCTCTGCTGATCGGGCCGCGCATAGGCGCACGTGCCCTGGTCGAGCAGATGGTCTTCGGCGTGGCGATGATGTTCCTCTATCTGGGCGGATTCGCGCTTGCCATCGGTCAGCGCGTGCCGACCGGCCTTGTCGCGCTGATTTCCGATCTTGTCCCTCTCGCGATCGCAGCCTTGTCGCAGCCGGTTCTGGGGCAGCGATTGACCGGGCGACAATGGATCGGAACGGCTCTCGGAGTGACAGGCGTGCTCGTCGTCTCGCTGGACAGCCTGAGCCTCGGGACGGCCCCGGCCTGGGCCTATGTGTTGACAGTCGCTTCCATGATGGTTCTGGCGCTGGCAACGGTGGTGCAGAAGCGGATGGGGACGATCAATATGCCCATCCATCAGAGCCTGTGCGTTCAATGCCTGACGGCGGCGATCCTTTTCGCCGCCTGCGCCGAAAGGAATGGCGGGCTGATGCCGCCCCTCGATGCCCGATTCGGGTTTGGCATCGCCTGGCTGGTGCTGTTTTCGACCTTCTTTTGCTACAGCACCTATTATGTGAGCCTGCGCCTCTACACGGCCTCGCAAGTCAGCAGTGTGATCTATCTCAGCCCACCGGTGACGATGCTCTGGGGCTGGTCGATGTTCGGCGAGCCGCTTTCGACGGCGATGTTCGTTGGCCTTGTGGTGACACTGTTCGGTGTCTGGTTCACGTCGTCGCGCAGCGCAGCGTGGAAGGACCTGGAGCTCGGTCAGCAGCATATCGGATGATCAGTCGATGACGGCTCGTGCGATCACGCCAGCGTCGATCCAATCATGGACATCAAGGAGGTGAACCTATGAAGCTCACGGATTTCAAAGCCCTGACCTTCGATTGCTACGGCACGCTTATAGACTGGGAATCCGGCATGATCGACGGCCTGAAGCCGTTGACCGAACGGGCTGGCCGCCGCTTGAGCCGGAACGAGATTCTGGAGGCGCACGCCCGGCACGAATCCAGTCAGCAGAAATGGACACCGGGGAAACGCTACCGCGATCTCCTGCCGATCGTTTACAAGCGACTTGCGGAGGAATGGGGTGTCATCGTCACCCGCGAGGAATGTGTGGCGTATGGCGAAAGCGTGAAGGATTGGCCGGCTTTTAGCGACTCCGCACAGGCCTTGCAGTATCTCAAAAGACATTTCAAGCTGGTCATCCTCTCCAACGTCGACAACAAGAGCTTTTCGTTTAGCAACAAGAAGCTCGGCGTGGATTTCGATGCGATCTATACGGCGGAAGATATCGGCTCCTACAAGCCTTCCGACCGGAACTTCGACTATATGCTCGAAAAGCTCGGGACAATCGGGCTTGAGAAGCGACAGATACTGCACACGGCGGAAAGCATGTTCCACGATCACGCTCCCGCCAACCGGTTCGGCCTGACATCGTGCTGGATCTATCGCCGGCATGCGGATCAGGGCTTCGGTGCCACGATGAACCCCGGCGACGTACCGACGGTGGATTTCCGCTTCGACAGCATGGCCGATCTGGTGAAGGCGCATGCTGAAGAATTGCGGCGTGGCTGATAGCTGAGCCGGCGGGCCGCTATTGCGTGACACCGCGCCCGCAGAAGCGGTCGTTCGACAATGTCCAATTTTGACCAAGGCCGTCGTTCGTTATGACCCGCAAAGGCCACGCCGCCAGCCTCTTCACCCCAGCAAATTGCGCGCCGTGCGCATGAAGATCCTCGATCCGATCGGGATCAGGTCGTCCGGAAAATCATAGTCCGGATTGTGCAGCGCCGGGTAGCGCTCGCCGGCGCCGAGGAAGAACATCGCCGACTTGGCGCTGTGGCCGAACAGGCCGAAATCCTCCGAGGCGCGCATCGGCAGGGCTTCTTCGCCATGCACGACGATCTCTTCGTCGAGGGCGCGGCGCAGGTGCTCCACCGCATCGGGCGCGTTGATGCTGGCGACGAAGATCTCGTGGTAGTCGGAGCTTACGGCCAGGCCATGCCGGCCGGCGATTTCCGCGGCCAGCGCTTCCGCCGCGGCGCAGAGATCCGCCATGCGCTCGTCGCGCCGGGTGCGCAGCGTCGCCCAGACCTCTGCATGAGCGGGCGCGATGCCGAACACGGCTTCGCCCATCGCGGCATGGGTGACGGTCACCATCGAAAAATCGTCGTCGGCGAAGCTGCCGCGCCCGAGCGCCGGCAGCGCCGGCATCAGCTCGCTGATCGCCAGCATCGGCGAGACGCCGGTCTCGGGCATCGACGAATGCGCGGTCTTGCCCTCCAGCACGATGCGCATGCCGCGCGAGGCGCAGTTGACCACGCCGGACTTGAGCCGCACCTCGCCGAACGGCACGCCGGGCAGATTGTGCAGCGAGAAGGCGAAATCCGGCGCGATCTCGCCGAAGCGCGGATCGGCGACGACGCCGGCCGCGCCATTGCCGGTCTCTTCCGCCGGCTGGAACATCAGCACGACGCGGCCGCTTGCCGGCCGCTCGCGCCCGAGCTGACGGCCGAGCGCGGCCAGGATCGCGGTGTGTCCGTCATGGCCGCACATATGCGACTTGCCCGGCACCTGCGAGGCATGCGGCACGCCGGAGAGTTCCTCGATCGGCAGCGCATCGAGTTCGGAGCGGAACAGCACCGTCGGGCCGGCCCGGCCGCTGTCGTAGACCGCCGCGACGCCGTGCCCGCCCAGTCCGGTCAGCACCTTGTCCGGCCCCGTATCGGCGAGGAAGGAGACGACTTCCTTTGCCGTTTTCTCCTCCTCGTTCGAAATCTCCGGCTGCCGGTGCAGCTTGCGCCGCCACGCGGTCAGCTCGACAATATCCCGATTGGTCAGGGTCATGCTTCTTGGCCTCCGATGACGACTTGCTAGCGACAAATGGCCGTGCCCGCCACGGCCAAGGTCCGGGCTTGGGCGGGCCAGGCCTTGCCACCGGCCTTACTTCACCCGGTTGGGGCACAGCGCCTTGAACTGCTCCAGCGTATAGTCGTAGCCGGAAGCGCCGGAGCCATCGAGCACCACATTGTCATCAATCGATGTGATCAGATAGTCCGTCGTCACATCGGTGCCCTCATTGCGGCCCTGGAACAGCATGTTGGCGCCATTGAAGGTGGTGAACTTGCCGGTCTTGCAGTTGGCGGTGATCTCGAAGTGCAGGGGCGACTTCATTTCCGCGTCGATGCAATCCTTGGAGAAATCGTGGCCATATTCACGGCACAAGACGCCCGCCTTCCGCCTGTTGTGTTTGGCCAGGATGCTGGCGTGCGTGGAGCCGATGCCCGTCTTTTTCACGATGGTGAGTTCCATTCCCACCCTGGCGCCGTAGGCTATCGTACTCGCCTGCGCCGCTGTCGCCAGGATCAAGGCGGGCAGAACAACCACCAGATGTCGCATGGAAACTCCTCTCTTTGACCGAGAGGTTTCACGCCGGCGATCGTCGGGTCAAGCCCCTGCGGGGGCTCGTCGTTTCCCAGCAACGCCGAGCCGCACTATCTTGTCGTCTGGCGCAATTTCCGGGCCGCTGACGGCCCGTCCGGACTGGCGTAAGCCTGTTTGGGACTGCATTTTGCGGCGCCTGGCCCAATCGCCGCCAATGCGGAAGAGGATGGCCATTATGAGGAGACCCTTTATAACGGTCGCTGAGATTTGCCATATCCAAGGGGAGACGATGCGTTACATACGTCCGCTTTCAATCGAAGATGCCGTTGGCCAGTTGGCCGGATCGG
This sequence comes from Mesorhizobium sp. M4B.F.Ca.ET.017.02.2.1, assembly GCF_003998955.1. Lineage (NCBI taxonomy): Bacteria > Pseudomonadati > Pseudomonadota > Alphaproteobacteria > Hyphomicrobiales > Phyllobacteriaceae > Mesorhizobium > Mesorhizobium sp. M4B.F.Ca.ET.017.02.2.1. The sequence continues at coordinate 8,417 of NZ_RZOF01000152.1, forward strand.
CCGGCACAGCCGCCATCCTCGCCGGCGGCAGCGACCTGCTGGTGAGGATGAAGGGCGGCTTCGTCGAACCCGACCTGATCGTCGACATCAAGGCCATCGAAGGCCTGAGCGAGATCCGCGAAACCGCCGACGGCTTCAGCATCGGCGCCGCGGTGCCCTGCGCCGTGCTGGGCGAGAGCGCTTCGCTCAAGAAGGCCTGGCCGGGCGTCGTCGAGGCGGCGAACCTCATCGGCTCCAAGCAGGTGCAGGGACGCTGCACCATCGTCGGCAACCTCTGCAACGCCTCGCCGGCCGCCGACAGCGTGCCGGCGCTGGTGGCTGCCGGCGCGAAGGCCGTGGTCGTCGGACCTTCGGGCAAGCGCACGATTGCCGTCGAGGCCGTGCCGACAGGACCTGGCCGAACCTCGCTCGCCAAGGGCGAGATCATCGAGGCGATCCTGCTCGACAGGCGGGCGCCGCGCTCGGGCGATGCCTATCTGCGCTTCATTCCGCGCACCGAGATGGACATCGCCGTGGTCAGCGCCGGCGTCAACCTGGCGCTCGACGAGCAAGGCGTCGTCAAATCGGCCCGCGTGGCGCTGGGCGCTGCGGCGCCGACGGTGCTTTTGGTCGAGGAGGCCGCCGAGGCCCTAATTGGCAGGAAGCTTGACGAGGCGGCGCTCGAGCGGCTGGCCAAGGTCTGCGCGGGGGCCTGCCGCCCCATCGACGACAAGCGGGGCACCATCGAGTTCAGACGGAAAGTTGCGGGCGTGCTGGCCAGGAGAGCCGCCACGACCGCCTATGCGCGTGCAGGAGGCAAGTGATGGCTGGCGTAGCGGTTTCAACGACAATCAACGGCGACACGACAGAATATCTTTGCCAGCCGGACGAGACGCTGCTCGACGTGCTGCGCGACCGGCTGGGTCTCACCGGCGCCAAGGAAGGCTGCGGCACCGGCGACTGCGGCGCCTGCTCGATCATCCTCGACGACCGGCTGGTCTGCTCCTGCCTGGTGCTGGGCGCGGAAGCCGAAGGCCGGCGCATCGAGACCGTCGAAGGCATGGCGCATGGCGAAAAGCTGCATCCGCTGCAGCAGAAATTCCTCGAGCACGCCGCCCTGCAATGCGGCATCTGCACGCCGGGTTTCCTGATCGCCGCGAAAGACCTGTTGGCGAAAAACCCCGACCCGACCGAGGAGGAGATCCGCTTCGGCCTTGCCGGGAACCTCTGCCGCTGCACCGGCTATGACAAGATCGTGCGCGCCGTCCAGGACGCGGCAAACGTGATGAAGGGAGCCTGAGATGAATTTCGATCCGCGCTATTCCGGACGCAATTTCTCGTCCGTCGGCACGCGCCCCATCCGCCCCGACGGCGTCGACAAGGTGACCGGCCGCGCCCGCTACGGCGCCGACTTCAACATGGCCGGCCAGCTCGTCGGGCGTGTTCTGCGCAGCCCGCACGCCCACGCGGTCATCAGGAAGATCGACACCTCGAAGGCGGAGAAGCTCGCCGGCGTCAAGGCGGTGATCACCGCGAAAGACCTGCCCGACCTCACCGATGGCGATGCCGGCATGTACGACATCCTCGACAACTGCATGGCGCGCGCCAAGGCGCTCTATGACGGCCATGCGGTGGCCGCGGTCGCCGCGGTCGATGCGCGCACCGCCAGGCAGGCGCTGAAGCTGATCGAGGTCGACTACGAGGTGCTGCCGCATGTCACCGATGTCGACGAGGCGATGAAGCACGGCGCGCCGCTGATCAATGACACGATCTTCACCGAGGGCCTCGAGGAAAAACCGGTAAAGCCGTCCAACGTCACCAAGCGCAGCCAGTTTGGCCATGGCGACGTCCACCAGGGTTTCGGCCACGCCGACTTCATCGTCGAGCGCTCCTTCAAGACCGAGCAGACGCACCAGGGCTATATCGAGCCGCACGCCTGCGTGGCGAGCGTGTCGTCCGACGGCACCGCCGACCTCTGGGTCTGCACGCAGGGCCATTTCGTCTATCGCCAGCACTGCGCGCAACTGCTTGGCATGGAAGCCTCGAAGCTGCGCGTCACCTCCTCCGAGATCGGCGGCGGCTTCGGCGGCAAGACCCATGTCTGGGCCGAGCCGGTGGCGCTTGCCTTGTCCAGAAAGGCCGGACGGCCGGTGAAGCTGGTGATGACCCGCGACGAGGTTTTCCGCGCCTCCGGCCCGACCAGCGCCACCTCGATCGACGTCAGAATAGGCGCCAGGAAGGACGGCACCATCACCGCCGCCGAGGCGACGCTGCGCTACACGAGCGGCCCCTATGCCGGCACGTGGGCCGAGATCGGCGCCATGACCGCGTTCGCCTGCTACAAGCTCGAGAACGTCAAGACCGTCGGCTACGAGGTGCTGGTCAACCGGCCGAAGACCGCCGCCTATCGCGCGCCTTCCGCGCCGATGGCGGCCTTCGCGGTGGAAAGCGCCGTCGACGAGCTCGCCAAGGAGGTCGGCATCGACCCGGTCGAGTTCCGCATCAGGAACGCCGCGCAGGAAGGCACGCGCTCGTCCTACGGTCCGGTCTACGGCCCGATCGGCATCGGGCCTACTCTTGAGGCAGCGAAGAACCATCCGCACATGAAGGCGCCGCTGAAGGAAAACCAGGGCAGGGGCATGGCCTGCGGCTTCTGGTTCAACTTCGGCGGCCAGACCTGCACCGACCTGAACATCGGCATGGACGGCTCGGTCTCGCTCGCCGTCGGCACCGTCGACGTCGGCGGCTCCCGCGCCTCGCTGTCGCTGGTGGCGGCGGAGGAGCTCGGCATCGACTATAGCCAGGTCAAGGCGATCGTCGCCGACACGTCGAGCCTTGGTTACAACGACATGACCGACGGCAGCCGCGGCACCTTCTCCTCCTCGATGGCGACCATCTCGGCCGCCCGCAACGCGATAAAAATCCTGCGCGAGCGCGCCGCGCAGATGTGGGACATCTCGGTCGACGACGTCGCCTGGGAACAGGGCCATGCGGTCGCCAAGGGCGAGAAGCACGGCAATCTCGGAAAACTGTCGCTGAAGGAGATCGCCGCCAGGTCGGGCACGACCGGCGGGCCGATCGCCGGCCACAGCGAGCTCGTCGCCGACGGCGCCGGCGTCTCCTTCGCCACCCATATCTGCGACATCGAGGTCGACCCCGAGACCGGCTTCACCAAAGTGATCCGCTACACGGTGGTGCAGGATGCCGGCAAGGCGGTGCACCCGACCTATGTCGAGGGCCAGTACCAGGGCGGCGCCGCGCAAGGCATCGGCTGGGCGCTCAACGAGGAGTATATCTACGGCAAGGACGGCCGGCTGCAGAACGCCGGCTTCCTCGACTACCGCATCCCGGTCTGCTCCGACCTGCCGATGATCGACACGCAGATCCTCGAGATCCCCAACCCGAACCACCCCTATGGCGTGCGCGGCGTCGGCGAAACCTCGATCGTGCCGCCGCTGGCAGCGATCGCCAACGCGGTCTCGAACGCCGCCGGCGTGCGCATGACCCACATCCCGATGTCGCCGCCGCGCATCCTCGCGGCGATCGAGGCTGAGCGGGAAGGGTGAGAGGTATCCAACGCTGGAGATAAGGTGTGTTGAGATTCAGGTCAGGCCGAGTCGAGAAGGATGGCTCCCGAGAACCGGAGCGGAGCGTACTTGAAGTACGTGAGCACCGGAAGCGCAGGAAGCCGTCGTTCGCAGGCCGGCCTCACCTGAATATCGACACAGCTTAAGGCGATGGTCGAAGTCACGCTTTGGGGCGCCCTCGGCCAGATCGCCGGGGGCAAGAGCAAGGTCGAGGTCGAGGCCAAGGACATCAGGGAGCTGTTCCGCAAGCTGGCGGAACAGTATCCTGGCATCGAGCCCTGGATTGATCGCGGGATCGCGGTGGCGATCGATGGGACGATCTATCGGGATACGTGGAGTAAGGAGCTGCCGCCGGGGGCGGAGATATTTCTGCTGCCGCGGTTGGCGGGGGGGTGAGTGGACAATGGGATCACAACGTCCATATCCAGAGCCCGCTACGATGCAGGCTCGATAGTGCCGCTTTTCTGTGCCCGCGCGTGATCAGGAGCTTCCGTTCGCTAATGTCCGATTCTGACCCGAAGCCCACGTCCATCCTACGGCCGCTTGCGTTGGGCCGCATCAGAAGCTGATGGTCTCAGTATACAGCCGGTGCGAGACAGCATGTGTGCCGCCCTTCACAAAGAGGTACAAGAGCGACACCAATCGGAACTCGTGCATCTGTTTCTGGTCCAAGAGACGAACCGAGGACGCACAAATCGGCCCAAGCCAACAGGATTCCGGCTTGTGGCCCGGGTATTTGTCTGACATGTTCCCCGTTTCGGAGTTTCTCATCGGTCTATGGGGCGTAAGGATGGCAAAGGACTCTTCGAGTGCCGCTTCTTCGGCAAATAAAGCGGACGCAAATCTGTTAGGCAACGTAAGCGAAAACGGGCTGAACTTCATGGCCGCCCAAAGCCGCGAGGGCGGGGCCGGCGGTGACGCTCCAGGTGTCGACAAGATACGCGATCTTTTGTTCGGCAACCAGATGCAGGACTATGACCGCCGCTTCTCCAAGCTTGAAGAGCGGTTCCTGCAGCGCTTCAAGGATGTCGAATCCGAAGCCAAGCGCAATCTTGAAACCTACGAGTCAAATGCGAAGAAGCAGGTTGACTCGCTGGCGACGCAGTTGCGGAACGAAAAAGATGCGCGAGCCGAGGCCGACAAGGAGATCGACCGCAATCTTCGCGATCAGAATCAGGCGCTTGAAAAGCAGGTGCGCGCGTTGTCTGATCAATTGAGCGAGCTCGAGCGCGAAATAGCGGATCGCATGAACAGAAGCGACCATTTGCTGCGCGAGGAAATCAAGCAAAAGAACGAAAGCGCTCAAATGCTGATGGAGAAGATCTTTTCCGATCTCAGCAACGTCAAGACCGACCGAAATCTTTTGGCCGGCCTGTTTGTCGAGGTCGCAAAATGTCTGAATCAGGATCCCGTTGGCAGCAAGAGCAACTCGGAGCGTAGCTGGAAAGCGAGTTGATCGGAACTTGAC
>NZ_RZOF01000153.1:0-13421 GCF_003998955.1 Mesorhizobium sp. M4B.F.Ca.ET.017.02.2.1
GCTCGATTATCGACGCCGGGCAGGATATCGACGTGCCGGACTTCGGGCGCCAGGCTATCGAACATCCGGAAACGAAGGCTTAGTCAGCTCGACGGCGGCCAATGGGCGGCCATCATGGCCAGCGTCTCTGCCCGGTCCGGCGCGCCGAGCCGGCCGCCGAAGCGCTGACATTTGAGCGCCGCGGCGGCGCTGGCAAAGCGCAATGCCTGCTCGGGCGGCATGGCTTCGGCGAGACCGACGGCAAAGGCGCCGTGAAACACGTCGCCGGCGGCCAGCGTATCCACCGCCTTGATCCTCGGCGCCGCGACGTGGCGGACCGAGCCGATGGAACGGTCGTGCCACCAGCTTCCCGCCGCGCCGCCGGTGACGGCGACAAAAGCATCGGTGCGGCTGGCGAGATCGCCGCAGGCGGTTTCCGGATCGAGCGCATGGCCGCAGACGATACGCGCCGCGGGTTCGGAAGCGACGATGTGCGTGGCCAGCGGCAGCAACTGCTCCAGCACCTCCAGCGGTGCGGTATCGGCATCGAGGATCGCAGGCCGGCCATTGGCGCGCGCCGCGTTCAGGGCGAGCGCCGCGGCGCCCGGCCAGCGGACGTCGGCCAGCACGGCGTCGAAGGCGGAGAGATCGGTGCACGGCAATTCAGCGGGGTCGGCCTGCGCCTTGCGGTCGTAGAACGGAACGATGATGCGCTCACCATGCGCGTCGACGAGGATCGCGGCCAGCGCCGAGCGTGCGCCGGCCACACGGCGGACCAGGCTGCAATCGACGCCGTCGGCCTCGATCTCGGCAACCAGCTGGTCGCCGACGGCATCGTCGCCCGCACTTGCCCAGAGCGAGACTTCTGCGCCGAGACGGCGGGCGGCGCAAGCGGCGCTGGTTGCCATGCCCGAGGCGATCTGGACGCCATCGGAGGCGATGAACTTGCCCTGATGCGCGGGCAGCGTGTCGAGGCGAAGGATCGTATCGAGGGTGAACGCGCCGACGCTCAGGAGCTTCACCGGCTTCTCCATCAGATCGCTATCCCTTGTCTGAGCCTGGTCTTGTCCAAAAACCGGTTCCCACTTATTGGGGCCATGCTCTAATCGACCGCTTTGATCTTGCCGAGCGGGATGAAGCCGAGCGAAGCCTTGCCCTTGACGATCCTGAGCGGCATGGACGGCTCGTTGCCGAGCATCGCCAGGCCGGCAAAACCTTGCTCGATCTCGCTCTTGCGCTCGGGAATGGCGCCGCCGAGGATCGCCGCCACCGCCTTGGGATCCCTGAGCTTGATCGTCAGCTCGGCATCGATGAGCCCTTCGGCATCGACCGACAGCGGCCCGGACACGGTTATGCGCGCTTCGCCCGACGACAGGTCGAGCTTGGCGATGTCGACCGACTGGCCGCGCAGGCTCTTCGGCTGCGTCCTGATCAGCGCGACGCCGTTCTTCAGCGTCGCCTCGCCGCTGCCGTCGAGCGGCGGCAGCACGCGCCCGCCGATCGCGTCGGCGTCGATCTCGAGATCGTTGAAACTGCCGACATAGCCGATGTCCAGGCCGTTCGGCTGCAATTGCCCGGCGGCCTTGCCGGCATAGAACAGCTCGACGGGATCGCTGTTGTCGGCCGGATCGGTCTGGCCGGACAGGCCCTCGGCCTTCAGCGCGACGTGCCGCGGCAGCGGCCAGGAGAGCTTCGCGTCCGCCCGTAGTTTGTCCCAGTCGATCCACAGCGGCGTCATGCCGGGCATTGAGGTCCTGAGCGGACCGCGCAGATCGGCGACTGGCGACAGGGGCTGCGTAATTTCGGCCACCGCGTTGAAGCTGCCGGTCGAGGCGGCGACGTTCCTGGCATCGTCCTCATAGGCGAGCGTGTCGCAGGAGATGGCGAAGCTGAGCGGATAGCCGCTGACGGTCAGGTTGGCGCAACCGGCCTCGATGCCGTTGACGTTGAGCGAGGCAACCGCCTTGTCGGCCTCGGTCCTGACGCGATCGGCCAGATAGAACCAGCCAGCGCTGTAGAGGGCGAACAGCACGGCAATGAAGGCAGCGAGCCAGAACAGCCGGCGGCGAAAGTTCGGCGGGCGCTCGTCAGTTGACGTCATGCTGCAGCTCTCATTACCCCTGATATTGCGGGCGGGCGGTTGTTACGCAACAAGCAGGAAGACGTAAAACACCGATTCCGGCCTAGAGTCGGACTCGCGCGATCAGGCTTGGCGATATGGGCGATTTTTGGGTTTTTGGCTATGGGTCGCTGATCTGGCGCCCGGGTTTCGCGCATGTCGAGACGCGCCGCGCGCGCCTTTACGGCTACCGCCGGGCGCTCTGCGTCTATTCCTTCGTGCATCGCGGCACGCGCCGGCGGCCGGGCCTTGTGCTCGGCCTCGACCGCGGCGGCTCCTGCGTCGGGCTGGCATTCCGGGTGCCGGGCGACCTGCGCGGCGAGGTTCTCGCCTATCTGCGCGAGCGCGAGCTGGTGACCAGCGTCTATCTCGAACGCACGCTGGACATCCGGCTCGACGGGACAGGGAAGGAAGCGAACGGCAGGGTCGAGGCGGTTGCCTACATCGTCGACCGCGCGCATGAGCAGTATGCCGGCGCGCTCGACGCGGCGCATGCGGCAACCATTGTTCGCGGCGCCGTCGGTCAATCCGGACGCAACGAGGACTATGTGTTGAGCACGCTGGAGCACCTCAAGGCGCTCAGCATTCGCGACCACTGGCTGGAGGACGTGGCGCGGCGGGTCGCGCCTTTGTGAAGCGCTGGCCTGCCGGAAAAGAATGGCCAGGCCTTTGACCTCGGCAATCCAGGACCTAGGTTAGCTGCTGCCCCCCAGCCGGGCTTGCCCGGCATTATCCCAAGCATCACGGAGATCAGTCTTGCAAAAACGCCGTCTCGGTCGCACCGACCTTTCCATCGCGCCGCTGGTCCTGGGCGGCAATGTCTTTGGCTGGACCGCCGACGAGAAGACCTCCTTCGACCTGCTCGACCGTTTTGCCGATGCCGGCCTTAACGCCGTCGACACGGCGGACGTCTATTCGCGCTGGGCTCCCGGCAACAAGGGCGGCGAGTCCGAAACCATCATCGGCAAATGGATGAAAAGCCGCGGCAACCGCGACAAGATCGTCGTCATCACCAAGGTCGGCTCGGACATGGGCCAGGGCAGGCGGGACCTGTCCGCCGCCTATATCGAAAAGGCGGTCGACGCCTCGCTGAAGCGGCTGCAGACCGACGCGATCGACCTCTATCTGTCGCACTGGCCGGACCCTGCGACACCTTACGAGGAGACGCTCGGCGCCTATCAGGGCCTGCTCGCCAAGGGCAAGGTCCGCCATGTCGGTTGCTCCAATCTCGATGCCGGCCAGTTGCGCGCGGCGCTCGATGTGGCGAGCCTGCGCGGCCTGCCGCGTTATGACGTGCTGCAGCCCGAATACAATTTGTACGACCGTTCGTCGCTCGACGGACCGCTGCTTGATCTCTGCGTGGCCGAGGACATCGGCGTCATCACCTATTTCAGCCTGGCCAAGGGATTCTTGAGCGGCAAATACCGCGGCAAGGCGGACCTCGGCCAAAGCGAACGGGGCGAGGATGTCGCCAGCTATCTCAACGATCGCGGCATGCGCATCCTCGCCGCGCTCGACGCGGTGTCGGCCAGGCATTCGGCCAAGCAGGCCGAGGTGGCGCTGGCCTGGGTGATGGCGCGGCCGGGCGTCACCGCGCCGATCGCCAGCGCCACGACGACAGCGCAGGTGGACAGCCTGGTGCGCGCCGCGTCGCTGAAGCTCGGCGCCGACGACATCGCGGCGCTGGACCGGGCGAGCGCCTAGAGCGTTTCACCGTTTCACGGAAACGGCGAACCGCTCTATCTCTTTGTCTTGACGCAATTCCGGACGGAAAACCGTTTCACACTTTTCCTGGAATTGCTCCAGCCCGGCGCTGCCGGCGCGCCGCAAGCGGGGCGGCCCTTGCCGGACGGTTCAACACGATCGTTCAAGACGGTGACGGCCCCTGCGCCATAACGTTTTGCGCATCGCGACACGATGCGGAAAACGCGTATGGCCGGAATTTTGAGCCTCACGCAGCCATGGCAGCAGGTGCTGGTGCTGGTACTTGCCGCCGCCGTCGTGATGGGCAGTCCGGGGCCGGCGACGATCAGCGTCACCGCAATAGGCGCCGTTTTCGGCCTGCGCGGCTCGCTGCGCTACACGTCGGGCATCATCGTTGGCACCACGCTCGTGTTGCTGGTGGTGGCTTCCGGCGTGACGGCGATCTTTGCCTCGCTGCCGGGCATGGCGCCGTTGCTGGCGATCGCCTCCGCGATCTACATCCTCTACCTGGCCTACAGAATAGCGACGGCGCCACCGCTGGCGGCGCGCGAGAACGGGATGGCGCCTCCCACCTTCTCGGGCGGCTTCCTGCTCGCTGTCGCCAATCCGAAAGCCTATGTGGCGATCGCCGCCGTCTTCGCCGGCGCTTCGTCGGGCGTCGCCGGTCTCGGGATTTCGACCAGGCTCCTGGTGCTCACGCTGATGATCGTCGGCATCCACGTGCTGTGGCTACTTGCCGGGGCGGCCTTCGCCCGGTTCCTGCGGCGGCCGCTGGCCTCGCGGATCATCAACCTGGCTTTCGCGGCGACGCTGGTGCTGACGACGGCATTGGCGGCGTGGCCTTAGGCCGGCGAAACGGAGCTGCGGCTCAGGCCTTGGCCTTTCCGGCCGCCGCGAGCTCCGCCAGCCGCTTCGCCGCCGTCGGCGGCATCGGCGGCGGATTCGGCGCGCGCGAGGCCTCTACGAGGAGCTGGTCGCAGGCAGCCTCGGTCTCGCCGATCAGCCGCTTCATGAACTCGTCCTTGGCCAGTCCCGGCGGGATCGGCGGCAGGAAGCGGGCCTTGATGGTGCCGGGATAGCGCAGGAATTTGCGGCGCGGCCAGTAGAGGCCGGCGACATGGGCGACCGGGACCACCGGGACGCCAAGCTGCGAATAGATCTCGACGATGCCATATTTGTAGGCCGGCTCGTCGCCCGGAGCGCGGCGCGTGCCTTCGGGGTAGATGATGAGCTGGCGCGGGTTGCGGTCCATTTCCGCTCTGGTGGCGGCGACGACCGCCTTCAGCGCCTTGGAGCGACTGCCGCGGTCGACCGGGATCATCCGCATCTTCATGATGTACCAGCCGAAGAAGGGGATCCAGGTCAGCTCCCGTTTCAGGATGTAGAGCGCGTCATCGAGATAGGGAAAAAAGGCGATCGCATCCCAGAAGGACTGATGCTTCGGCGCCAGGATGAAGGACCCTTCGGGCAAGTTCTCGACGCCTGTGATCTCGCTCTTCGTGCCGGCGATCTTGTCGTAGAGCCACATGCAGGTGCGCGACCAGAATTTGGGCACGAACCAGGCCCGGTGGCGCGGCGACAGGAAATAGTACGGGGTCCAGAAGATCATCTGGACGACCAGGCTGAGGTAGAAGACGAGGTTGAACGCCAGCGAGCGGAAATAGAGCATACGGGAAGGGCCCGGTGAGGAAGAGTGCGTTGGTTACACCAAGCGCAGGCAAAAAGGAAACGGCCAGCGAGCGAAGGCCGATCCCGATTTCCTACCACATCGCTTGCGTCAGGCGCTCCTTCAGGCGCGGGGCGGCGAAATCGAGGAAGGCGCGCAGCTTGACCGGCAGCAGGCCCTGCCCGGCATGGACGAGGCTCACCGGCCATGGCGGCGGCTCGAACTCGCGCAGCACTGCCTGCAGCGCGCCGGAGCGCATCGCGGCGGCGACCTGGTAGGACAGCACCTTGGTCAAGCCGACCCCGGCGGTCGCGGCGTCGATGGCGGCTTCCGCGGTGTTGACGCGAAGCCTGGAATGGACCGGCACGGTGATCTCGCTCTTGCCGCCGGCGAAGACCCAGGTGGCAGGGGCCGAGAGGTTGTCGAACGTAACGCAGCTGTGCACGGCCAGGTTCCCCAGGGTTTGCGGCGTGCCATGGGCCGCAAGGTAGGGCGGGCTTGCGCACACGACGCGGCGGATCGCGCCGACACGGATGGCGACAAGGCTGGAATCGGGCAGATCGCCGATGCGCACGGCAAGGTCGATATGCTCGTCGACCAGCTGCGTTATCTGGTCCGACAGCGTCAGCCGGATATCGACCTCGGGATAGGCGGCGAGGAAATCGGCGACCACCGGCAGCACGTGCAGGCGGCCGAAGACGATCGGCGCGGTGACGACCAATTCGCCTCTGGGCGCGCTGTATTCGCCGGCCGCGGCGCGCTCGGCCTCACCGACCTCGTCCAGGATGCGGCGGCAGGCGGCGAGATAGGCCTGCCCGGCAGCGGTCGGCGTCAGCCGCCGCGCCGAGCGGGCGAGCAAGCGCGTGTTGAGGTGCCGTTCCAGTTCCGAGACCTTGCGGCTGACCGTGGCGAGCGGCATGCCGAAGCGGCGCGCCGTGGCTGAAAGGCTGCCGGCCTCCACCGCGGCGACGAAAAGCGACATAGCTTCAAGGCGATCCATGATCTTTCCAGAAAATGGAAGGAACTATTCCAGATATGCCATCTGCATCCGAAATATGGAAGGCTTATATTCGGCCGGTTACCAGCCCTTGGAGGACAGCGCCATATGAACGCCCATGCTTTCACCAGCGACGTCGCCTTCACGCCGAGCGTCAAGGCCATCCAGGCGCGCAAGGGCTCGCGCGATGCCTATTCCCGGGTCGAGGAGCGCGGCGGCTGGCGGGATACGATCACGCCGGACCTTGCCGCCTTCATCGCGGCGCAGACCAGCGTCTTCCTGGCGACCGCCAATGGCGAGGGCCAGCCCTACATCCAGCATCGCGGCGGGCCGGCCGGCTTCCTAAAGGTGATCGACGAGAAGACGATCGGCTTCGCCGACTTCACTGGCAACAGGCAATTCATCACCCAGGGCAATCTCGCCGACAACGCGCAGGCCTTTCTGTTCCTGATCGACTATGCCCATCGGCAGCGCATCAAGATCTGGGGCAGGGCGCGCGTCGTCGAGGGAGACGCCGAACTGACGGCGAGCTTGATGCCGCAAGGTTACAAGGCGCGTCCCGAGCAGGTGATCCTGTTCACCGTCTCGACCTGGGATGCCAACTGCCAGCAGCACATACCGCAGCGCTTCGATGCTGCGGACGTCGCGGCGGCGCTCGCCGATCGCGACAGGCGCATTGCGGCCCTCGAACAGGAGGTCGAGCGCCTGCGCGCGGTCGAGACTAAGGGATGATGCGGGCTGGCGGCTTGTCGCTCTTGACCACCGAGGCTTCCGCCAGGGCGATGCCGTCGGCAGTCTGGCGCAGCGGGACGATGCCGCGCGCCAGAGCCAGCACATATTTGCTGTATTCGGTCAAAAGCACGCGCAACGCTTCCGGCTTGGTCAGCCAGCCGCCATTGCCGAGATTGGTGTTGACCACCGGATAGGGTTCCAGCTTGGCGCCGTGCAGCAGCCGCCCCATCTCCAGCAGGCTGCGCGGCATGTGGTAGTTGTTGGTGACGAGAATGACGCTGCCATAGGCGTGGCTTTCCACCCATTTGGCGCTTTCCTCGGCATTGCCGATGGTGTCGAGCGCGGCGCGGTCGATGTCGACGCAGCAGGAAAACAGCGCCTTGTCGCCGCCGGTCGCGGCCTGCAACTGGCGGCGGCTGGCGGAAGGATGAACGCCGCTGATCAGCAAGCGCTCGCCCTTGCCGGAAGCGAGCAGGTCCATCGCCGCGTCGAGGCGCGACTGGCCGCCGGTGAGAACGATGATGGCATCCGCCCTGGCGGGGTTGGCGGGCGTCGTCATGTGGCTGACCGTGCTGGCGAACCAGCCGAAGCCGCCGGCAAACAGAGCCGCAAGTGCCAGCACGGAGAAAGCAAAGATCCGAAGGACGATGGCAAGGCGGGCCAGATTGCCACGCCCGTGCGCACGGGCACCAACAACTGGCATCCGTCCAGCCGTTCCGGTCGTGTCCTGCGCGTCCATCATCCTATGGTTAATCCTGAAATGCGGCCTTTGATAGATGAGAAGGCGCACATTGCGTTACGGCAGTTTCCCTAGCGTGATCATACTCTTGCCTGGCATGGTCGTCTCGAAGAACCGGCTTTCGCTTTTTGGAACCGTGCTTAGCCTCCATCCGGCTGGCGCATGTCGATGTCGCTGAGATAGGTGACAACCGTCGCGTGGGAGGTCGCCGCCGTCAGCGCGCCGATCACCAGCACCATCAGGCCGACGCCGAGATAGCCCGCCGAGCCGATGGCGAAATTGCCGAACAGCGCGGTTGCCTGGTCGGCCTGGGGCGTCGCCATGTTGCGCGACGACCACCAGGAAAAGACGATGAAGACCAAAATCGCGGCGGCGCCGCCGGCCGCGGCGCCTTTCATGCCGGTGACCAGGAAATGCCAACGGAACTCGCGCGCGATGAAGCGCGCCTCGGCGCCGACGAAATGCAGCACCTCGATGATGTGGCCGTTGCCTGCCATGGCGCCGCGCGTCGCGAACACCACGGTCAGCACGGTCGCCGACAGCATCAGCACCAGCACGGCGATGCCGATGGTCACCGTCGTGCGGGCCATGGTGACGAGCCGGTCGACCCAGGTGCGGTGATCGTCGAGCGCCGCGGTCGGCAATTTGGGCGTGATCGCGGCGCGCATGGCGGCGAAGTCGGGCGGGCTGTTTTCGTCGATGGTGACGACGACGAGGCGCGGCACCGGCAATTCATCGATGTTGAGACCTGTGCCCAGCCACGGCTCCAGCAGCCGCGCGGTGGCGTCGCGGTCGATGATCTTGGTGCCCTTGACGCCGGGGAATTCGCTGGCGATCTGCGAGGCCTGGGCCAATGCCGCCTCCATGTCGAGGCCGTCGACCGGCTTGATCTGGATCGTCGCCTCGCGCGAGATCTGGTTCTCCCAGACCGACGCGGTGTCGCGCACCAGGGTCACGGCGCCGAACGTGAGGCAGGACAGGAAGGTCATGATGGCGATGACCAGCACCAGCGCCCGTCCGGCAATGTTCTGCGCCGGCACGATCGGCGCCATCCTGCGTTGGGGGCGCTGCACCACGCCAGCCATCTCGGCGGGCTGGTCATGCAGATGGTCGGCGGAGAGCTCAGTCATAGATGTCCAGCCTTCCGCCGGCGAGGATCATGCGCCGCGCGTCGACCTGCTCCATCAGGCCGAGGTCGTGGGTGGCGATCACCACCGCCGTGCCGAGACGGTTGAGCTCGATGAACAGCCGAAGCAGCCGGCGCGCCAGCGGCGGGTCGACATTGCCGGTCGGCTCGTCGGCGAGCAGGATCTCGGGCTGTTCGATCAGCGCGCGGGCGATCGCGGCGCGCTGCTTCTCGCCGCCCGACAGCACCGGCGGCAGCACATGCATGCGTTCGCCCAGCCCAACCCATTTCAGCAGTTCGGTGACGTCGGTGCGGTAGCTCGCCTCCTCGCGTCCGCGCACGCGCAAGGGCAGGGCGACGTTCTCATAGGTGGTCATGTGGTCGAGCAGGCGGAAATCCTGGAATACGACACCGATGCGGCGCCGCAGGTGCGGCAGCTCGCTGCGCGAGATGCGCGAGCGGTCCTTGCCGAAGATGGTGATCAGCCCGCGCGTCGGCTTCAGCGACATGAACAGCAGGCGCAGCAGCGTCGTCTTGCCGGCGCCGGAGGGCCCGCTCAGGAACTGGAAGGAGCGCTCCGGTATGTGCAGGGAAATGTCGCGGAGGATCTCCGGACCCATGCCATAGCGGAGGCCGACATTTTCGAAGCGGATCACGTTCGACGACCTGGAACTTTCGGCGGCGAAACGCCAGCCCTTTCTCTCAAAAGACCATCGGCCCGCATGGTTAACCCTTGGTTAATTTTCGATGCTTTTCGGTGCATCACCGGGGTTCCGGTGGGGAAGCGTTAACCATTTGCGTTTACCCAAAAGAAACGAACAGCGAACAGGGGCTTACCAGGCCGTATGGCTGAGCAACGAACCGCGCGCCCGGTTTCCGGCGAAATCATGACCGGGCTGGGGACAAGTGCCGCGCAGGAAGCGCGCGCGCCGGTGATCGACGTCGTCGACGCCGATTACGAGGTGCTGCCGCGTCCGTCGGCCAGGTCGGAAGCGCCGCCGGCTCCGCCTTCGCGCGCGACCAGCACGGCCGCCATCGAAGGCATGGGCATGCTGCGCAAGCCGGAGGCGGTGGCCGAACGGCGGCCGGCGTCGCGTGGCGGACCGCTCTTCTGGATTGCCGGTGTCGGCGCAGCGCTCGCTGCCTTCTGGGTCTCCGGCGGCCATGCGCTGGTCCGTCAATCGCCGTTCTGGGCCGTCGCGCAGCCGGCGGCCGCGCTCAGCATCTCGGGCATCACCTCGCGCATCGACGCATCAGGGCCGAAACCTGTGCTGTTCGTCGACGGCGAGGCCGCCAATGACGGCGCGCAGGCGGTGCAAATGCCGCCCCTGGAAATCCGCGTCACCGGCAAGGACAGCCAGATCATCCGCTATACGCTGGGGACATCCGGTCGCTCGCTGGCGCCCGGCGAAAGATTTGGCTTTTCCAGCCGCCTTGATGTGCCTAGAAACGGCGTGAAAGCCGTCTCAGTCACTTTTGCTGGCTAAGGCGAAACAAAACCGCGCGACCCGGCGCAAAAACCAAGAAGTTCTACAGCGCTTTCGCAGGCCCTGAAGGTCGCGGTCCTGTAGGCAAAACGCCTGGAGGGCGAAAATGCCAGTTGTGCGCGGCAAGGACATCGAGGTCCTGTTTTCGGCGTCGGCGATCGCCCGCCGCAACCTCGAGCTCGCCAAGGAGATTGCCGGGCGCGACTACCATGACCTTTTGGTGATCTCGGTGCTGAAGGGGTCTTTCGTCTTCGCAGCCGACCTGATCCGGGCCATGCACGATGTCGGCCTGTCGCCCGAGGTCGAGTTCATCTTCATCTCCAGCTACGGCGCCGGCACCACGAGCGGCGAGGTGAAGGTGCTGCGCGACATCGACAATGAGGTCGCCGGCCGCGATGTGCTTCTGATCGACGACATCCTCGAATCCGGCAAGACGCTCTCCTTCGCCCGCGACCTGATGCTGTCGCGCGGCGCCAGAAGCTGCGCCATCGCCGTGCTGCTCGACAAGCGCATGCGCCGCCAGACCACGCTCAACGCCGACTATGTCGGCTTCGACTGCCCGGATTATTTCGTCGTCGGCTACGGCATGGACGTCGCGCATGCTTTCCGGGAATTGCCCTTCGTCGGCGTCGTCAAGGGCGACGCCTAGGGCATGTCGATATTCAGGTGAGGCCGGCCGCAAACAGCGGCCTGACCTGAATCTCAACACCCCCTGAAGCATGCCCCAAATCAGGCAGCACTGAAACGCCGAACACGGCATGCTCTGGATTTCCCCCGGACCAATTGTTCCGGTTCAGAAAACGTCAACGTTTCCCCGCCATGTATCTCGCCATGGCAAAGCTTCTGATCGTCGAGGACGATGAGTCCGTCCGCACCCTCGCCGCCCGCGCGCTCGAACGTGACGGGCACAGCGTGGCCATCGCCTGCGATGGCGCCCAGGGACTTGAGCTGATCAAGGCGGCGCGGGGTGGCTATGACCTCGTCGTCTCCGATATCCGCATGCCGGAGATGGACGGCATCGAGATGGCCACCGCGGCGGCGGCGCTGTTCCCGTCGATGAAGATCATGCTGATGACCGGCTACGCCGATCAGCGCGAGCGCGCCGAGGAGCTCAACGGCATCATCCTCGATGTCATGCAGAAGCCCTTTACGCTCGCTGAAATCCGCGCTCGCGTCGGTCGCGCCTTGAGCTGCTTCGCCTGAGGCTCCGGCCCACAGGCCGCCCTTCACCATATCGGCGGCAACCGTAGCCGGCGCTCACGCCGTGTCGCCGGTCGGCACAAGCAGCGGCGGAGCCGCTCTGCGCCGCTCGGTACGGAAGGCAAGCAGGCCGGCACCGATGATGAGGGCGGCGCCCAGCACGGTCGTCGAGTGCGGCACCTCGGCGAAGAACAGGAATCCCCACAGCGGCGACCAGATGATGCCGGTATACTCGAAGGTCGCGACGCGGTTTGCCGGCGCCAGCCGATAGGCCTGCGACAGCAGAATCATGCCGGCCGAGGCGACGAAGCCGCAGGCCGCCATCTTGAGAAGGTCGGGAAATGCCGGCCAGATCCACGGCCGCACCAGGAATTCGAGGCTGGGGTGGACGGCATGCTCAATCCCGGCCAACCGGAACAGGCCGGCGACGAACACTGCGCCCGTCAGATAGGCGCCATTCTGGTAGAACGCCATGACGGTGGAGGATTCGGTGTCGCCTATCTTGCGCGCCATCAACTGCGAGAAGCCGTAGAGGAAGGCGGAGCCGAGCGACAGCAACGCCGCCCAGTCGAACAGTCCGGCGCCCGGCCGCAGCATGACGAGGACGCCGAGCAGGCCGATCAGCACGGTCGCCAGCGTCTGCCAGGACACCCGCTCGCCGAGATAAGGCCCGGCCAGCACCATGATGCACAGCGGCGCCATGAAATAGAGCGCCACCGCGTCGGCCAGCGGCAGGGCGGCGATCGCCAGATAGTAGGACGTGTAGGAGCTGAACTGGATGAAGGCGCGCAGCGTCAGCAGGCCGGAGCGCTTCGAGAGCAGGGCTTTCAACCCGACATCGGCGCGCACGATAACGATCAGGATCGGCAGGGCAACAATGGCGCGGATCGCCATCACCTCGGTGACCGGGTAGAGGCCCGAGACCGCCTTGACGAGCGGATCCTGGAGCGAAAACACCAGCACGCCCAGACAGAGGCTCAGGATGCCAAGCACCATCCTGTTCTGCATAGGATTCTGCTCCCCGGTTCGCGCGATCCCAAACCGACGCATGCGGTAAAAAGAACCCGCCACCGTTTCGGGCAGCGGGTATGAGTGAGGACTCGATTGGTCCGCAGCCGGTTTGAAGGGCCGCATATCCAATGGGTGAGGCGACTATCCTCCGGCGTTTGACATGTTGCAAACGAATTGGAATGATGCCAGCAATCAAAATTGCTTATGGTGAAATGCGATGAAGCCGACGCTCGACAGCGACCTCCTGCGCACCTTCGTCGCGGTGGCCGAAACCGGCAATTTCACCAAGGCGGCCGAGCAGGCGGGCCGCACCCAGTCGGCCGTGTCGATGCAGATGAAGAAGCTCGAGGGCATGGTCGGCGACAGCCTGTTCGAGCGCGGCTCGCGCGGCGTGGCGCTGACGCGGCGCGGCGGCGAGCTGATCGGCAATGCCAGGCGCATCGTTTCGCTGCTCGACGAGACGGCAGCGTCGATTGCCGCGGCGCCGCTTGGCGGGCCGGTGCGAATCGGCATTCCCGAAGAATATGGCCATGCCATCCTGTCGCGCGCCCTGGGGGCGTTTTCGAAGCGCCACCCGAAGGTCGAGGTGACGGTGCGCTACGCGCATTCGGGCGCGCAGACAGCGGCGGTTGCGGCCGGCGAGCTCGACCTTTCGGTTTTG